>JAUSLB010000262.1 GCA_030646655.1 Deltaproteobacteria bacterium
ATCGACTTCTCGGCGCTGTCGAGGGCGGCCCTTGCGTTGTTTACCGCCTCCCTTAAGTGCTCGTCTTCGCCCGCCGTCTTCTGGGCCTTCTCGAACTCCTTTATAGCGGCCTTTAAGTTGTCGATAGCCTGCTGGGTCTGCTTTACCGCCTTCTGTGAGATCTTCTGCGCGTCCTTTCCTGCCTCCCCCGCGATCGCGTTGCCTGTAAAGACCGCGCCCGATGAGAAGACGGCCAGCAGCGCTGAGAGGAAAATAGCATACAGGACCGAATTCTTCATAATAATTACCTCCTTTTTTAGCGACGGGTTGAAGTTTTGACCCGGTCATCCGCGCGGCGCCGCATTCAAGCATATCGGGCCCCGTTTTAACCGCAGCCGTTTTTATAATTATACAGCAAGATGTGCAGGGCGCAACTTAAGGCCCCGGTCTTTGCCGGCGCGCGCCGCATCTTCCGTATTTCCTTGATTTCTGCCTCTGTTGAGTTAAAATCTATATATGCGCTTCAACGCAATAAAGCTCCTCCTCTTATCCGTTTTCCTCGTTTCATTCCTCTCAATGGCATGCGCTATCGGGGCTGAGCCGAACCTAAGGCCTGTCTCATTCAAGGAAGGTAAAACCATAGCAGACGCCTTTACCGGCGAGGAGCTTGTCTATCAGATAGGCATATGGTTCTTTGACGAGGTCGCCATAGGGAAGGTCAGCCTTAGAAAGGACGGCAAAGGGGATTATGTGGCCGTCCTTACGGCCTATACCACCGGGGTTGTGGACAAGGTCATAAAGCACAGGAAGGATACCTATGTCTCACGAATGAGATTAGCCGAGGGGGGGAAGAGGTTCGTCACTTTAAGCTTTGAAAAGACCATCGATACCGGGGATATAAGGAGGAGCGTCACCAAGTTCGACTATGACAGGAATGTAATGACTTGGAGGAGCTGGGGAGGGGGCAAAGAAGAGAAATCAGGCGCCGTTGACCTTCCCAAAGGGATATATTGCGACGACCCGATAGCGGCCTTCTATAACTTCAGGTACGGGGTTTACGGCTCTGCTGAGAAGGGCAGGGAATACTGGATCTATTCCTTCCCGAAGGAAGACCACATCCCCAAGATATACTTAAGGATAGCAACGGATGAGGAGATGGACAAGAGGTTAGACAAGCCCGTTGATTATCTGGCCGACGCGAAGATCGATAAGGAGCTGTTCGGCTCAAAATCAGGGGAGTTAGAGATAGTCTTTACAAAGGAGATGGTCCCGACCGAGGCTGTCGCCAAAGGGCTCATCTTTTTCGGGGATGTGAGGGGAAGGCTCGTAGCCGAGGGCGTAAATACCGGAAGGGAAGCGCCGCCTGAGGCCGCAGGCCTTCAATAACCCCCCGGCGCCCTGCCTTGCATGATTCCTACCTGTTTACCGCCTTTTTTGAGAATGAGAAGATTATCGCCGCGAGTATCGACATGAGGCTCCCGTAAAGAAACGTCGCCTCAGGCCCGGTATGGTCCCAAAGGTACCCGGCCACTATGCTTGCAGGCAGGAGCGCGAGCCCGCTTACGGTATGGTAGACCCCGAAGGCCGTAGCCTTCTGTTGGGCAGGGGCGAGCGTCGCAAGATACGCCTTCTGTGTCCCCTCGCTCATGCCCTTATATACGCCGTATAGAGGAAAAAGCGCCCATAAGTGAGCCGGGGTTGACGAGAACCCCACGCCCGCGTATACAAGGGCGTAGAGGATGAAACCCGCCAGTATCATCCTCTTAAGGCCGATCCTATCGGCGAGCGCGCCAAAGGGGGCTGAGGAGACCGCGTAGACGATATTAAAGGAAAGATAGATGATAGGTATTAAAGACCTTTCCACCCCGAGGTTCTCGGCCTGCAACACAAGAAAGGCGTCAGCGAAGTTGCCGAGCGAGAATACGCCTATGACGATGAGGTAGTGCCTGAATGGGCCGTTAAAGGAAGATATTGTAAGCTTGGGGATCCGCGCCCTTTCTTCGGCCGGCCGCTTCTTTTCCTTTATAAAAAGGATTATGAACGCGACGGCTATTAAAGCGGGGACGGTCGAGGCGTAGAATACGAGCCTTAAGTTGTTGGCGTATAGATACAGGAGCAGAAAGGAGACGCCCGGGCCTATAACGGCCCCTATGGTATCCATGGACCTGTGGAAGCCGAAGGCCAGCCCTAAAGTAGAATTGCCGGTAGAATCCGCTATTATGGCGTCCCTCGGGGCTGTCCTTATGCCCTTGCCGAACCTGTCGATAAAGCGGGCAGTCAAGACCTCGAACCATGTGGCGGCGTTCGCTATTACCGGGCGGCTTACGGTGGAGACCCCGTAGCCTATGACCATCAATAGTTTTCTTTTCCCGAACTTATCCGATAGCCAGCCTGAGAAGACCTTAAGTATAGAGGCGGTCGCCTCTGCTATGCCCTCTATAATGCCTACAGTCGTTTTTGTCGTGCCAAGCACGCCGGTAAGGAAAAGCGGGATTAAGGGATAGACCATCTCTGAGGAGATGTCCATAAAGAGGCTTACAAGCCCCGTGAAAAAGACGTTCCTGCTAAGCCCCCGGATTATTTGCCTATCCTCCATATTTTGATTTTTACCTATTTTAAGGGTCTTTGCAAGCCTGCCAGTTATAACAAGTGGGGCAGAAGGGGTATTTGAGGAAGGTTCGGCGGGATCATTCGGAGGAAGGAGGGTGCAGCGAGCCGAGCCTATGCCCAAAAAGCGCATGTCAATGCGCAAAAAGGCCTTTGCAATAACCCTATTTTCAGGATAACGGTTACTCCTTTAATATGCGTGCGTCTCGGGATTTGCCGTGCGGAGGTGAGGGCCTGATGATGAAGATTCATTTTGTCCAAATCTGACGAGTTGCGCAAAAACGGCCTTTTCTAAAAATCTTTTTACCGGGGCGCATCCCCATAAAAGACTTGACAACCCCCGGTAAAATCGTTAATATTTGATATTCAATATACTTGGAGGAAACGGCAGATGTACGCGGTAATAAAAACAGGCGGAAAGCAGTACAGGGTAAATGAGGGCGATGTAGTGGAAGTTGAGAAGCTGCCGGGCGAAGTAGGCTCGAAGGTCGAGATCTCAGAGGTCTTGGCAATAGGCGAGGGCGAAGGCATCAAGGTCGGCACGCCTACTGTAAGCGGGGCTATGGTCACAGCCGAGATCCTGAAGCAGGGCAAAGGGAAAAAGGTGCTCATCTTCAAAAAGAAGCGGAGAAAGGGCTACACAAAGAAGCAGGGCCATCGCCAGTTCTTAACCAGCTTAAAGATACAGGAAATAAAGGCTTAAATATTATATAATGAATGTTTAGGAGGGGCATGAAGTGGCTCATAAAAAGGCAGGCGGGAGTTCAAGGAACGGAAGGGACAGTAACGGCCAGAGAAGGGGCGTAAAGAGGTTCTCAGGCCAGATTGTCTCCGCCGGCTCCATAATCGTAAGGCAGGTAGGCTCGAGGTTCTTCCCCGGCGTAAATGTCGGTCAGGGCAAGGACTTTACGCTTTTCGCCAAGGTCAGCGGGACAGTAAAGTTCGAGGACAGGGGCCAGAAGAAGTTCGTTAGCATACTCCCGGCGTAAAAACAGTAAATAATGGGACCTTAAGGGCGGAGAGGGAGGGCCTAAGCCTTCCAGCAACCGCCCTTTTTTTTGCCGGGAAATAATTTAATCCCTCATTGAGGGTTCAATTCCCCGAAGCTTGCTTCGAGACTTTTTCAGCACCCTGTTGAATATATTTTATGAAGTTTATAGACGAGGCAAAGATATATGTAAAGGCCGGCAACGGCGGAAGGGGCTGCGTAAGCTTCAGAAGGGAGAAGTATGTCCCAAAGGGCGGCCCTGACGGCGGCAACGCCGGCAGGGGCGGGGATGTCATCTTCGCGGCTGACGCGCGTTTAACGAGCCTCCTCGACTTTCAATACAGGCGCGAGTTCAAGGCGGAGCGTGGTGAGCACGGGATGGGGAGCCTTTGCAGCGGCAGGGACGGGCTCGACCTTAAAATTAAATTGCCGGTCGGCACGGTCATAAAGGACTTCGACACAGGCGAGTTGCTGGCTGACCTTACCCAAGACGGGCAGGAATACTTAAGCTGCAAAGGTGGCAGGGGCGGCAAGGGCAACGCCCACTTCGCCACATCCACGCACCAGACCCCGAGGTTCGCCCAGCCGGGCGAGGCGGGCACGGAGAGGACTTTAAAGCTTGAGCTTAAACTGCTTGCCGATGTCGGGATAATAGGCTTCCCTAACGCAGGGAAATCAACCCTCATCTCACACATTTCAGCCGCGAAGCCCAAGATAGCCGACTACCCCTTTACTACCCTCGCCCCTCATCTGGGGATAGTGAAGTTCGGGGATTTCGGCGGGTTCGTGGTAGCCGACATCCCCGGATTAATCGAGGGCGCCCATGAAGGCAAGGGGCTCGGCATAAGGTTTTTAAAGCACATCGAGCGGACTCGTATTTTTATCCATCTCCTCGACCTTTCCCCTCTGACGGGCAGGGACCCGAAAAATGACTTCGAGGTGGTAAATAACGAGCTTAAGGCCTTTAACCCGGAGCTGGCGGAAAGGCCGCAGGTCGTAGCCCTGAATAAGATAGATATAACAGGGGCGGAAGAAAGCGCCCGGGAGCTATTGAATTTTTTTGGGCGTTTGGGTATAAAGGTATTTGCCGTCTCAGCCGCTACAGGAAAGGGCTTGGACGCCTTAGTCAACCATGTAGGCAGCGAGCTTGAGAGGCTAAAAGGCCTTCAGGCGTAATCAGCCCTCGAGGCGATGTGCCCCTTATGAAGGACTTAAGGAAAAAGATAATAAAAAAGGCGCGCAGGGTCGTCGTAAAGGTCGGCAGCGCTGTGGTGGCCGGAAGCCCCGGCGTATTCTCCCGTCTTGCCTCAGGCATACACGAGTTGAAGAACTCCGGCAGGGAGGCCGCTATCGTAAGCTCAGGGGCGATAGCCTTGGGCATACAGAAGCTCGGCTTAAAGGTAAGGCCCGCAACGATCCCGGAGAGGCAGGCTGTAGCGGCGGTCGGGCAGGGGAGCCTCATGGCGTCTTATGACGCCGCCTTTGCAGATTTCAACGAAAAAGTCGCGCAGGTGCTGCTGACGCACGATGACCTTTCGAACAGGAACAGGTTCTTAAACGCGAGGAATACGCTAATAACGCTGCTTCGGTTCGGCATTGTGCCTATAATAAACGAGAACGACACGGTCGCCGTGGAGGAGATCAAGTTCGGGGATAACGACGAGCTCTCCGCCCTTGCCACGAACCTTTTTGAGGCAGACCTCCTTATAATATTATCCGATATAGACGGGCTCTATGACCGCGACCCGAAGAAGGACGCTTCAGCAAAAAAGCTCGCCTTTGTCGAGGATGTGGATTCCATCAACATGGATTCCCTCGGAAACGGCACGAACAGGCTCGGCACAGGGGGCATAAGGTCCAAGTGCGAGGCCGCGAGAAAGGCGGCGCACTTCGGGGCGGCTACAATCATAGCCAACGGCAACTCGGAAGATGTCATTGCGCGCATAATCAGCGGCGAGGATATAGGGACCCTGTTCCTCCCCAAAGAGGACAGGCTTACGAGCAGGAAGCACTGGATAGCCTTCTCGACAAGGCCGTCCGGAAGGGTCTTTGTCGATGACGGCGCGAAAGAGGCGTTGATAAAGAAAGGTAAGAGCCTGCTGCCCTCAGGCATTAAGGACGTCGACGGCTCGTTCGACGCCGGCGAGGTAGTCCACTGCGTTGATATAGACGGCATGGAGTTCGCCCGGGGTGTTGCCAACTACAGCTCCGCCGAGATAAAGAAGATAAAGGGGCTTAAGACAACTGAGATCGAATCTGTGCTGGGTTATAAGATATACGACGAGATAATCCACAGGGATAATCTTGTCGTGCTGTAAATCTTTAATTTACGGATACTTCCGAGATTTTCTTAATGGAGTTTATGATGTCTGTAAAGGACGATATCCTAAAGATAGCCGGGGATGCCAAAGAGGCCTCTTTGGGCGTTGCGAGGCTCGGCTCAACGGTTAAGAACAAGGCGCTCCTTAAGATGGCCGGCGAGCTCGAAGCTAACTCGGTCTTTTTAAAGGAAGCGAACAAGCTCGACACCGACGCCGCAGTAAAGAAGGGCCTCACAAAGGCGATGATAGATAGATTGACACTGACCGATAAGGTCATCTCCGGCATGGCGAACGGGCTTAAGGAGGTCGCGGCGCTGCCCGACCCTGTCGGAGAGGTCACCAAGATGTGGAAGAGGCCGAACGGGCTGATTGTGGGGAGGATGCGCATACCCATAGGCGTCATAGGGATAATCTATGAATCGAGGCCGAACGTAACGGCGGACGCCGCGGGGCTATGCCTAAAATCCGGCAACGCAGTAATATTAAGGGGCGGGAGCGAGGCTATAAACTCGAATAACGCGATAGCAAAGATTTTATCAGCCGCTTGCGTGGCGACGGGGGTCCCTGAGAGGGCTATTCAGGTCGTGCCCACTGTCGACAGGGAGGCGGTATTAGAGATGCTTAAATTAGAGGAGCATATCGACCTGATAATACCGAGGGGCGGGGAGGGGCTTATAAGGTTCGTCGTAGAGAACTCCAAAATCCCTGTAATAAAGCACTACAAGGGCGTATGCCATGTATTCGTCGATGGGTCCGCTGACCTTGAGATGGCTGAGCGGATAGCCTATAACGCGAAGGTCCAGAGGCCGGGGGTCTGTAACGCCATGGAAACCCTCCTTGTCCATAAGGATATAGCGAATAAATTCCTCCCCCTTATCAGCAAGAGATACGCCGAGGCAGGGGTAGAGCTTCGGGGCTGTCCTGAGACCGTAAAGATACTCAAAGGCATAAAAGAGGCGAAGGAAGATGACTGGGGCGCTGAATACCTTGACTTAATACTCGCGGTAAAAGTGGTAGATAATCTTGACGAGGCTATAAGCCACATAGCAAAGTACGGCTCGCTCCATACCGAATCTATCGTGACAAAGGACTACGCCAACGCCCAGAGGTTCTTAAAAGACGTCAATTCATCTACCGTCCTCGTAAACGCCTCTACCCGCTTTTCCGACGGGTTCCAGCTCGGGCTCGGGGCTGAGATAGGGATATCCACCACGAAGATCCACGCCTTCGGCCCTATGGGGCTTGAGGAGCTTACTATCCAGAAGTTCATCATCTACGGGGACGGACAGATAAGGGAATAGCAGGCTGTTGAAAAACAGCCTGCTAATGCAATC
>JAUSLB010000275.1 GCA_030646655.1 Deltaproteobacteria bacterium
TGGATAATCGGCATGTTTTTTGCCTAATTCAAAACAGCGAAAAGCACGGGAAATTGTTGTTTTTCCAGAATAATTCCATCCGTAAAACAAATTATGTTTTCTGAAAAGAGGAATATTTTGATCCCACTTAAAATCCATAAATACGCCAAAGTTTTTTAATTTTGTTATTTTACTGATCTGCATATTCCTTATGCCCATATTTGTCTTTTTGAAATTCGTTTTTTTATATCTCTATAATCACCGGCAGTATCACAGGCCTTCTTTCGAGCTTCTTGTTGAAATACCTCCGTAAAGCCCGCCTTATCTCCTCTTTTACCTCAAGCTGCTCTGTCTTTGCCTCTACGGCGATATTGTTTAAGGTATCGAGCACAACATTCCGGGCGTCCTCAAGCAGGTGAGTAGCCTCCTCCTCGAACATGAGCCCCCTTGTCATTATCTCAGGGCCGTAGACTATCTCGCCTGTGGCGGCGTTAATCGCCACGACCGCAAGGACAAGCCCGTCCTGAGACAGATGGCTTCTATCCTTCAAGACCATCTCCCCGACATCGCCTACCCCCTTGCCGTCGACAAAGACCCTGCCGTATTCCACCTTGCCGTTTTTCCTTACGCCCTTATCCGTAAACTCAACGACGTCGCCGTCCTCCGCTATTATGATATTCTCCTCCGGTATCCCGACCTTTGCGGCAAGCCGGGAGTGAAGGACTAAATGCCTGTACTCGCCGTGGACAGGGATAAAATATTTGGGCTTCACGATATTGAGCATTATCTTCAGCTCTTCCTGAGACGCGTGGCCCGAGACATGGACCTCGGATACTTTTTCGTAAATCACATCAGCCCCTCTCCTGTAGAGGTGGTTCATCATGGTAGTTATCGCCTTCTCGTGTCCGGGGATGAACTTGGACGAAAGAATGACGGTATCCCCCTTCATGACCTTAATCTGCTTGTGGTTGTCCATGGCCATGCGTGTGAGCGCGCTCATGGGCTCGCCCTGACTTCCCGTAGTGAGGAGCACTAACCTCTGGGGCGGGAGGGATTCTATCTCTTTCAGATCGACCATGAGCCCCTCAGGGGCTTTAAGGTAGCCGAGGGTGCGGGCGATCTTAACATTCGCCACCATAGATTTGCCGTTAAGGGCGACCTTCCTTCCGAACTTATCCGCCGCGTCCAAGACCTGCTGGACCCTGTGGATATTGGAGGAGAACGCCGCTACTATTATCCTCCCCTCGCACTTCCTGAAGATCTCCTCGAGGTTATAGCCTATCTCCCTCTCCGATAAGGTGTAGCCCTCCTTCTCTACATTCGTGGAATCCGACATGAATGCGAGCACCCCGGCCTCGCCGTACGCGGAGAACCTCGCGTAGTCCATCACCTCGCCGTCAACCGGGGTCTGGTCCATCTTAAAGTCCCCTGTATGGACAATAACGCCGAGCGGGGTCCTTATGGCAAGGCCGCAGCCGTCGACTATCGAGTGGCTCACCCTTATGAACTCGATATCGAACGGCCCTATCACGACCCTGTCCCTCGGGCGGACGGTCTCGAATGTGGTTGACCTTACGAGGTCGAACTCAAGGAGCTTCTCTTCAATAAGCCCGAGGGTGAGCGCCGTAGCGTAGATTGGGACATTCAAGTCCCTTAAGACAAACGGGAGCGCGCCCGTATGGTCTTCGTGGCCGTGGGTTATGATGAAGGCCTTTACCTTTTCCCTGTTCCTTTTAAGGTAGCTTACATCAGGGATTACTATATCTATGCCGAGCATGTAGTCCTCTGGGAACATGAGGCCGCAGTCGATGACGATGATGGCGTCGCCGTATTCGATCGCCATCATGTTCAGGCCGATCTCGCCGAGCCCGCCGAGAGGGATTATCTTAAGAGGGGTTTTATCAACCGCGCTTAACTCCATTCCGTTATCCGTCATCCTATCCTTTTACTTTCTTTAAATGAGGCCTCTATCGCGCCCTTTGTCCTCGACATAAGCTCGGATTCGCTTGCGCCCTCTGCGGGGATGGGATTGCCGAATGTGATCCTTACGGCAGAGCGCCTTATCAGGAACCCTCCCCTTTCCATTATCTCCCTCGTGCCCCTGATGGATACGGGCACTATAGGCACCCCGCTCTTTACGGCAAGGAGGAAGCTCCCGCGCTTAAAGGGCAGCAGCTCGTCTTTTAGGCTCCTCGTCCCCTCGGGAAATATTAGTACGGATGTGCCGTTCTTTATTTTTTTCGAAGCCTCATCTATGGACCTTAACGCCTTTGCGGCCCTATCCCTGTCTATCGCTATATAGCCGGCGAGGCGCATTGACCAGCCCAAGAACGGTATCTTGAAGATGCTCTTTTTCGCTATCCAGCGGAACTGCACAGGTATATATCCTTGAAGCGCCGGGATGTCGAACGCGCCCTGATGGTTGGAGGCGAAGATCACGGGGCGGTCTTTAGGTATGTTCTCAGCCCCTGTTATTGTAACCTTGACCCCGGCAAGCAAGAGTATTATCCTGCTCCATTGCCTCCCCATTGAATGCGCATATGAGCCGCTGTGGTCGAAGACCGCCGCGGCCATAACAAAAAAGAATAAAGCCGCCGTTATGGGTATCCCCAACCCCCACACGGCCAAGGTCCTGAAAAACATCATGAAATTTTAACCTCTTCGATCCCTGTAAGTCAATCCAAGCAGGATTAAATAAACTTTCTTAATATACCATGAATCGTTTAAATTATGTTAAAAAATAAAAGGTAAAAGAGCTTGCGCGGGGGATAGGGCGCAAGTATAATAAAGTTTCGGTAAAAACCAAAGGACAATCTAAAAAGGAGAGATTATGGCAGGCGTCAATAAGGTCATCCTTCTGGGGAACCTCGGGGCAGACCCTGAGATAAGGTACACGCCGAGCGGCATGGCTGTGGCGAATTTCAGGATAGCGACGAGCGAGACCCGGGCTAATAAGGAGGGGCAGAAGGAGACCAAGACAGAGTGGCATAGGATAGTTACATTCGGGAAATTAGCCGAGATATGCGGCGAGTATTTATCTAAGGGCAAGCAGGTCTATATCGAAGGGAAGATCCAGACCCGCTCATGGGAGGACAAGGACGGGAACAAGCGCTATACTACCGAGATTCTCGCCAACACCATGCAGATGCTCGGAGGCCCGAAGGAGGCAGGGGTGCCTTCAGGCGGGGAGGTCTCGACCGATGAGATCCCGCCCTCCGATATAGAGGATGTGCCGTTCTAAAAGACCAAGCTGCTCAAAAAGTCCACGAAGTTGTCATTCTGAGGAGCCGGAAGGCGACGAAGAATCTCATAGCTTGTTGATACTATTCTCTGAGATTCTTCGCTACGCTCAGAATGACATTAAAAGTGACGAGCTTTGATGCCAACGAAACAGATGGATTTTTTTGAGCAGCCTACTATAAAAATTAGGAATTTTTTCTGAAGTCAAGGAAGGGCGGAAATAAAAAGCGCAGCATATATGTGAATATGTGAGCATTTTTATTTCCGCTCTGACGCAGAGGTTAGGAAAAAGAACAATTTTTAATGCAAAAAGCCGAAGTAGTCGCCCCAGCCGGGAACATAGCCTCACTAAAAGCCGCGATCGACAGCGGCGCGGACGCGGTCTATCTGGGCTTTAACGACGCCACGAACGCGAGGAACTTCGAGGGGCTTAACTTTACGCAAAGTGAGCTTGAAGACGGCATAAAATACGTAAGGTCAAAAGGAAAAAAGTTTTACCTCGCCATAAACACGTTCCCCCAGCAGGAGAACTACCCCAAATGGTTCGCGGCAGTAGATAACGCCGTCAAGCTCGGGGCCGACGCGATAATAATCGCCAACCTCGGCATCCTCAAATACGCCCGCGAAAAATACCCTCAAGCCAACCTGCATTTATCGACTCAGGCAAGCTCGTCGAATTACGAATCGATAAACTTCTACAAAAAGCACTTCGGGATTAAAAGGGTCGTGCTCCCGAGGGTATTGACCGTAAGCGAGATAAAGGAATTAAAATCCAAAACGGACGCCGAGATCGAGGTCTTCGCCCTCGGCGGGCTCTGCATAAACATAGAAGGCAGGTGCTACCTGTCGTCTTTCGTTACCGGGGCCTCGACAAATACAGAGGGCGCGTGCTCGCCTTCCCGGTTCGTCCGCTTCATAAATAACCCCGGAGGCGGCCTGTCGATAACGCTCAATAATGTGACGCTTAACAAGCTCTCAGCGAGCGAGTCATCCCCATACCCAACCTGCTGCAAGGGCCGCTACATAAGGCCTGACGGGGAGTTCGCGTACGCATTGGAAGACCCCGAGTCCCTCAATATCCTCGAGATAGTCCCCTTGCTCATAGAGGCCGGGGTCTGCGCCTTTAAGATCGAGGGCAGACAGAGGACAAAGAGCTACGTCGGCGCCATGACCGGCGTTATGAGGGAGGCTGTTGACTCCTATTACAAATCCCCGCAGTCCTACAAGGTAAAGCCCGAATGGAGCGCCAAGACCACAGCCACATTCGAGGGCACGAGGCATACGCTCGGCTCTTACCTTGTAAAATAAGTCTTTTCATCAGAAAA
>JAUSLB010000278.1 GCA_030646655.1 Deltaproteobacteria bacterium
TTTTCTGAAGCCCTCAGCCATCGCTATGGCGACAACGGATAAAAGGAGGAACGCCGTATGCTTTGAGGCAAAGGCGAGCGCCGTTAAGACAGCGGCTATGGCGATGCCCTTTGGCGTAGGCCCGTCCTTAGCTAATCTAAAGAGGTAATAGCTTGAGATGAAAAAGAACGCGGCGATCGGCATATCCGTAGTGGCGAGGCTCGCGTTCGAGAGTATAGTCGGGGAAAGCGAGTAGAGGAATAAAGAAAGATACCCGCCCCTCAGGCCCCACAGCTCCTCTGACCATAAAAAGATATAGATGCCGAGCAAGGCGCCGAGCAAAATATTCGGCAGTCTGCTTAAAAAGAGTATTAGGCCGCCTTTGACATTATTGCCGTAGAGGAACTTTACCGAGTATGGGAAAAACCCCGAGTCCTTCGCCTGTTCCGGCATGACCTTATTATCGAAATCGAGGTTTAAGAACAGCGCTGGCAATACCCCGGTGAGCATCCTGCCGAAGGCCGGGTGGTTGAGAGGGGAGATGTAGTCCATCCCCTCCGTGATATGCGCGTAGCCGGAGAGTATGTGCGCAGGCTCATCCCATGTATTGGATTTCTTGACGGCTATGACAGACGCCTCTATCATGAAGAGGGCTATAAAACCGGCGGCTATCAAAAGCCTCTTATGTCCTTTAGTCATTCTCCCTCAGCTCGGCGATGAAGGCCAGTGCGTAGGCTGTGAGGCTGAATATATAAAGGGCCTTAAAGCCGAACGCCATTGACGCGTACTCGCTCATGCCTCCGACAACGGCCCCGAAGATGTTAGAGCCCAGGTCAACATCCATCCGAGCGCTCCTCGAGAAGGATGTCCCGAATACGAACGAGGAGAAGAATATCGGGGCGCCGATTAAAAAGAAAGAGGCAAAGAGCTTAAAACCCCAGCCGAGGCCTGAGAAGAGCCCGATGGGGACGAAATAGAGGACTACAAGCGAGGCGAATATGAGCAGATAAAAGGCACGGGCTGACCTTAGCCCGGTTTTATATATTATGAGGTTCGAGGCGAGTATCGCCGCCAGAATAGAGGCTATCGTTATCGATACGACCGTAACGGTCGAGCCGAAGAGGAGCGCAAAAGATGTTATCGACTTTGTCTCAAGGAGCATGAAGCCGACCCCGAGCATAAAATATTTAAAACTGAAGCCGCGGCTGCGGGCTATGCCCTTTACGAGCGCTAAAGACAGTATCGGGATCGCCGCGAGCATGCCCCAGTACTCCCTCGGGATCTTCTTCCCCTCAAGGTAGAGGAACGGCCAGTCGTCGGTCGGGAACTCGAGCCCTTCCCTGGGCTTAAAAGACCCGTTCTTAAGCCCCGGCAGATTCAACCGCTTTCCCCTTATCCCCGGCCCTGCGAGGAACGAGATATTGCCTGATACCGGTTTTTCAGGAGCGAATACGACGAGGTCTTGCCCGTAGATGTCCTTGAGCATGAAGTAGAGCTTCTCCCGCATGTCTATCCTCGGGGCGTTATAGTTGAGCTGGAGAATCCCGCTCCCGGTCAAAAGCTCCTTTGTCCTTTTAAGGCTCTCGAGCGTATAGACGAAGTTCTCCGTCCTTATGTTAGACATGTGGGTCAGGTGGTACTGGGAGTCGAGGAAGCCTATGACGATCAAGTCGTACTTCGAGCGCGTTTTTTCAAAGAACGCCCTCGCGTCATCCACAAAGACCCTGACGCGGGGGTCGTCAAAAGGCTTTTGGGGATTTAGCGCCTTGCCAGCCTCTATGAATACCGGGTCTATCTCAACCGCGCTTACCTCTGCCGCGCCGCTTAAGAGCGCCATCGCTGTCTCGTTGCCGGCCCCGGCGCCGGCGATTAATACGGAGCCCGGCTTTATGTAGTTATAAGGTATCTGGTATATCCTCTTTGATTCGAGGTTCAGGGCCGCTTCAGGGCCCGTATAATCGAGATCAAGGTTCATGGCCCCGACCTGAGGGTTGCCGTTAGTGGTTGAGATGAAGCCGAGGGAGGCGTTTGACGAGAACGGATATACCCTTATCTTGCTGTACGGCGACCAGACCTCAGGGCCGATTACAGCCGAAAAGACGAGGAACAGGGTAACGAGCACCGAGATTATGTTAAGGGCGAATACGGTCTTTTTTGAATATTGGCAAGACCACCAGAGGAGGGGCAAAAGGAATACCGCAAACCATATTACAGGGGTTGTCCAGAGCCAGCCTGCCAACGCAAAAAAAATAATGCCTGAAAGCGAACCGGCTATATTTATCGAATAGGCCTTCAAGGGGTTGAATCCGGTCATTGCCCTGATCGTCTCCTGCCCCAGAGGGATGAAGTAGAGCGCCATGACCGTATAGAAGGCCATCAGCACCCAGAATATCGGCACTGACCTTGCCCTCGTATTGGCCCAGAACTCAGGCCAGATAGATTCGTCCTTTACGGAATAATCGAGGTCGATCCTTAAGTAATCGTTAAAGTAGATGACCGCGCATACGAGCAAAAGCGTCGCTATCGGAAGTAGCTCTATAAGGTTCCTTTTAGACTTCGAGGCCATGAAGCCTATGCCGAGCCCGAGGAATATGGCTACGAGTATCGCGTTCTTATAATATGAAAGCAGATAGATGTTCGACGGGAGGTATCTTAAAAAAGCCATCTCCCCGAACAGCGTAAGGAAGCTTATGAGGAACAGGCTGAAAGCAGGCCTCTCCTTCATCTCTTTCTCCTTATATAGACGATCCCTGAGGCGAAGAGCGTAAGAAGCGCAGCCCCGCTTACATACGCGCCTGCCTTGAACGAGCGCGGGCAATAGACGAACCTGACTGAATGCGTCCCCTTCTCGATTGGAACCGCCCTTAGGATATAGTTTGCCTTGAGTATCTCCTCCTCCCTGCCGTCAACAAAGGCCTTCCAGCCCGGGTAATAGCTTTCGCTCGCCACAAGTACCCCGGGCGAGCTGCTTGTAACCTTCAGCTCTATCGAGTTATTCCTGTAAGAGACGACCTCGATGGAATCTCCCTTGCCGCTATTCTTCGCGCTGATATTCCCGCCGTTCAACGGCTCCTCCTCAAGAAGCACCTTTTTTCCGGGGGAGAAGGTTTTATCGGGCAGTATCTCCACATACTCCTCAGCCCTCTTTACGACCTTGTAATCCCTGACAATAAAGAACCGGGGGAGAAAATTAAGGTTCTCATAGACCTTTAACGCCTTCTCTCCCTCAAGCCCCTTTGTCTTATCGTTAATAGCGCCTATGACCTTCCTCAGGGCGAACTCCGGGGAATCTATCTTTGGTATCGATACCACATACTTCACGTTGAGCATCGAAAGGATGTTCGTTGAGTCGGCCCCCTTCTGGGACGCCATAATCGAGAAGATGCTGGTGTAGTCCCCTCTCCTCATAACCTCGATGCCGCTTATATCGAAGATATGAGCAGGCAGGTTGTAGCCCGTAAGCCTCTCCTTATCGAGGTTCATGGACTTTAAAAAATTATCGTCAAAGGACCTCTCGTCCGTCACCTCTACCGCCTCGCTCATGGTGCGGGGCGTCACAAAGACCCTGAAAAGCCCTTCTTCCCCCGCATCCTTTGAGACGAATTCCATCACAGCGCTATTCTTATGATATTCTTCCGGCCTCGTCGAGCCGTAATGGCCGTTGTGCGCGAAGAAAAGATCGGCTGAAAGGAGGGCTATGACGAAATAGGGGAGCGTTTTCTTAAGCCTTGCGGAGCTGAAAGCACCGTAAAGCCCTACGGAGAACGCTATAAAGAAAAAGAGCACCCTCTTTGCGTTAAAGAGGTTTATGGCGGCATGGTTATACTCCGGGTAGTCCATCCCCTTGACTACGAGGAGGTCCTTTATCCCGGCGTCGAAGAAATTTAAAATGCCGAAAAGCGCAGCCGCCAGGGTAGACAGGATAAGAAGCGCGATTACTATCGTGTATGCCCGCCTGTCTTTTCCCTCAAACCACTCCTTCAGCCTGTCGTACCCGAGCCCGGAGGATATCGACAAAAAGAGGAAAGGCACGAAAAGGAACTTCACGGGGTAGCGGAACTTGTTAAAGAAGGGGGCCCACTCGTAGAGATACAGGTAAAAAAAGTTATTCTTCCCCATCGCAAGCAAAAGGTAGAAGAGCCCGGTAAAGATGAAGGGCAGCGCCTTCTTTTTTTCTTTTGCAAAAAAGAAGGCCGACAGCGCAAAGGGTATGGCCCCGGTATAGACGGTCTTAAGCCAGCTCTGGTTAGCCCAGTACTTCTCATCCGATATCCCGTACCCGTAGGGGTCGGGGATAAAGAACTGGATGAAGTCTTTCAGGTCGAAAGACCAGGTGGTAGCCTCGAAGAAGCTTAGCCCCCCTGCCCTCGTCGAGGCCCGCGCAAGCTCTAAAAAAGGGAGGAGCTGGACGGCTGACAGAAGGAGGAAGATAGCGATAGAGAGCATTAAAAGGCTTAAGCGTCTTTTTAAATTCTGGAATCCGTCATCCCCGAAAATCATTACTGAAGGGAAAATGGCGGTTATAAGGAGCAGGCCCGCGGTGCCCAAGAGGACCTCGACCCCGCCGGCGGTGAACATCACAGCGAGGATAACGCCTGTAAAGACCCCGTAAAGCGCAGAACCATCTTTTATCGCCCTCCTGAACAGCAATACAATAAGCGGCACCCATGCCACGGAAAAGAGGGTGCTTATGACATTATGCGCTGAGAACAGATAGCCGCTCAGCATGAATATAACAGAGCCCGCAAGGCAGGCCGGCAAGCTTGCCTTCATCTCCCTTAAAAGCAGGTATGCGAACGCCCCCGCAAGGAAGAAGTGGATGACGATTATCCAGTTGAACGCGAGGTCGAAGGGAAGAATAAGCAGGAGCGCGTCAGGCGGATAGAATACCCCCGGCTGCAATGTGGCGAGGAGCGGGTGTCCGCTGTAGGAGTAAGGGTTCCAGAGCGGGATCTCGCCCTTTTTTACCGCCTCTACCCAGAGCATCCTCGGTGGTATGAAAAAAACCGAAAGGTCCCTTTCGGTTAAAAGGTATGCGCCGCTAAGGGCAGAGTAGAAAAGCCCGCAGCTTAAGAGCGCGAGGTATGTAAAGACAAATAGAGACGCAATTTAAATACAGAAACCCGCTATCGCCCCTAAAGGACGATAACGGGTTTTGGGTTTAGAGCGAGTCCTTCCGCAAAAAGGATCAGAAATTGTATTTTATCCTCGGGCCAAAGGTCGTGTTCCCGCCGGTATAGGTCATGGTATAAGGGGTGTTACCCACGTTAATAGTGACGAGCACCCCGACCGTGGTCATTGTGACGTTGTCCGCCGCGGTAACGGTGGCGCCGGCTATGTTGGCGTTGTTCAAGACCGCTGTATCGTTTGCGAAGCCGTCAGTGGTGCCGAGCTGGTAAGCCGTGCCTCTAAGGAGGAACTGTGCGTGGAGGA
>JAUSLB010000279.1 GCA_030646655.1 Deltaproteobacteria bacterium
TCCTGATGCCTTCGAGCATGAAAACCCCTCCTTAAGGATATACCCCTGTAATTAATATCACTGCAATTTTTGCCAAACTACTATAATAAAGAAAATTGGAGGGAAATTCAACTTTTTTATTAATTTTCCCCTTGCTATGGGGTTCGTTTTTCTGTTAATATTTTTGGGATATAGGCAAGCCGTTTTTTTGTTATTATCACTTAAGGAGAGGACATGTTCAATTATATTTTGGGTCTGTTTTCAAACGACCTTGCGATAGACCTCGGCACGGCGAGCACCCTTATATATGTCAAGGGTAAAGGGATAGTGTGTAACGAGCCCTCTGTCGTTGCCGTAAAAAAGGACGGTCAAGGGCGCAGAAGGGTCTTGGCCGTGGGCAAAGAGGCCAAGGCGATGCTCGGGAGAACCCCCGGCAACATCGTCGCCATAAGGCCTCTTAAGGACGGCGTCATAGCGGATTTTGAAGTGACCGAGGAGATGCTGAAGTATTTCATTGCAAAGGTCCATAACCGCCGCCTCCTCGTCCGGCCCCGCATAATCATAGGCGTCCCATCAGGGATAACTCAGGTCGAGAAGAGGGCTGTAAGGGAGTCCGCATACTCGGCAGGAGCGGCTGAAGTCTTTCTTATCGAAGAGCCGATGGCCGCGGCGATAGGGGCGGGCCTCCCCATAACAGAGCCCTCAGGCAACATGATAGTCGATATAGGCGGAGGCACTTCCGAAATAGCGGTCATCTCCCTTGCCGGCATCGTTCAGGCCAAATCGATAAGGATCGGCGGGGATAAGCTCGACGAGGTGATAGTACAGTACATAAAGAGGAAATACAACTTAGCAATCGGCACGGGGGTAGCCGAGACAATAAAGATGACCCTCGGGCTTCCCATGCCCGATGAGAGGAACCAGAAGCTCGAGATAAAGGGCTCGAACCTCATTACCGGCATACCGACGACCCTTGAGATCGAATCAGGCGAGATAAGAGAGGCATTGAACGAGCCCATCAACGCGTTAATCGATGCCGTAAAGCACGTCCTGGAGACCACTCCCCCCGAACTTGCGGCAGACCTCGTTGACAAGGGCATAGTGCTTGCCGGCGGCGGCGCCCTCCTTAAGAACCTCGACATAATATTAAGGGAAGAGACCCAGCTGCCAGTGACCATTGCCGATGACCCGCTTACCTGCGTTGTCAAGGGCGCGGGCAAGCTGCTCGATGAGATAAAGCTGCTAAGGGAGGTAACTATCCCGGGCTGATCTTTTTAAGGCCCTTTAATCCAAAAAAATCCACCTGCTCCGAAGGCTTTTGCTGATGCGCTCCGAACGCTACATAGTCACCTTTTTAAAAAGGCACCAGATAACACTGGCATCCCTCCTGCTCGCCCTGTTCTCCCTCCACCTCGCCCTTACCGACAGAAAAGAGGTCGCGAGGGGCTTTATACTTAAAGAGGTCCTCTCCATAACAGTGACCCCCATGCAGCGCCTTGTTCTGGCCGTGAGCGACGGGGTAGCCGGCATATGGTCCGATTACATTTTTCTTACCGGGGTCGGGCAGGAGAACGACAGCCTTAAAAACACCGTCTTAAGCCTTCAGGAAGAGAATAACAGGCTTAGGGAAGAGGTGAGCCTCAATAACAGGCTAAGGGATGTCCTCGCATATAAAGAGAGCGTCCCGTTTAAAACAGTCGCAGCGTCAATTACAGGCTTCAACATGGACCGCTGGGCCCGCACCGTCACGATAAGCAAAGGAAGCAAAGAAGGCATAGCAAAGGACCTCGCGGTAATAAGCCTTGAGGGCGTCGTAGGCAGGGTCATCGAGGTTAACAGGCATACCTCCCGGGTCCTCCTGACGACCGACCTGAGATCCGACATAGACGCGCTTGTCCAGAGGACGCGGGTAAAGGGCGTTATCGAAGGCAGCGGTACGGAAGGCCTCATCTTCAAATACATAAGGCAAGTTGACGACGTCCAGATAGGCGACACCGTCGTCACATCGGCCCTCTCAGGCGTCTTTCCCAAGGGACTCGTAATCGGCGAGGTCACCAAGATAGAAAAGGGCAGGGACAACTTCTTTAAATACATCGAAGTGCGCCCCAAGGCTGAAGTCCGCAAGATTGAAGAGGTGCTCATCGTTACCGAGACAGGCTTTTTCGAGGAGGAGTAATGCCCCTGCCCGCTTTCAACCCGCTGTCCTTAAAAAAAATATCTTTCAGCCGCAGCCTCGGCCCCCTTAATTCTTTTTTAGAATGCCTTTTTTAAAGACCTTTAAATGAAAGAACTTCTGTTATTCCTCCCATTATCCATAGTCTTTCTCGCGATCAAGAGCACGCTCTTCGTGAGCTTGCCTCTGCCTGATCTGCCGCTCATAATAATATTCTACATGGGTTACAGGAGGGCGTCTTTGGAAGGGGTGCTGCTCTCTTTCGCCCTCGGCTACCTCGATGACGCCTTTAACGGGAGCATCATCGGCTCGACCTCGTTCGCCCTCGTGACGATCTTCCTCGCCGTATTCCTCTTGTCAAAGAAGGTCCAGTTCTCGACCCCGGCCCTGAGGGCAGGCGGCGTTGGGGCTGCGGCGATAATAAAGGGCCTCTTGTCCTACTCTGTATTAAGGTTCACTAACGTGGACGTGTATTTCTTCACCCAAGTAATCCTCCACGCAGTTGTAACCGGCGTCTTCGCCTCCCCCATCATCATAGGCCTCCAGAAGCTCAACAGCTATGTAAGCCCCCATACATTCAAGGACAACGAGAATTGAACGGCTATTTCAAAGATAAGGAACCGAAAGAGTACAAGGGCAGGATCTTTGCCTCAAGCGTAATAGCCGTAATAGCGTTCTTTATGATAGCCGTAAGGTTCTGGTACCTGCAGGTAAAAGAAAACCAGCACTACAGGGAGCTCTCCCTTAATAATTCCACCCGCCTCGTAAAAGCGCCGGCCCCGAGGGGCATCATATACGACCGGCTCGGGATAAAGATAGCCGACAACCGTCCCGGCTTCGACCTTTATCTCGTCCCCGAGGATGTCAAGGACTGGGCGATGACAAAGGAGATGCTCGGCAGGCTCATCGGCTTAAGCGAGGAGGACATAGACGACAAACTCGAAAGGTCGAAGGCCCGTCCGCCGTTCCAGGCCGTCCCTTTAAAAGAAGACCTCTCATGGGAAGAGACCGTAAGGATAGAGGCGTACAAGTTCGAGATCCCGGGCATAATCCTCGATGTCTCGCCCAAGAGGTCGTATGTGTTCAGCGAGGCTACGGCCCACCTTCTGGGTTACCTCGGGGAGATAAGCGAAAAGGAGCTGCAAGAGGCTGAGGACACAGGCGCAAGGAAATACGGCCCCGGCGACCTCATAGGCAAATACGGGGTAGAAAAGTCTTTTGAGACCGACCTTAAGGGGGTTGACGGAGGCAAGGAGATCGAGGTTGACGCGCTGGGGAGAAAGATAAGGGTCGTTAACTGGAACACCCCCTACCCCGGCAACAGCATGAAGATGACCATAGACATTAAGACTCAGGTCGCGGCATGGGCCGCTCTTAAAGACAAGGTCGGCGCGGCCGTGGCCATAGACCCCAAGACCGGCAAGGTGCTGGCGATGGTGAGCACCCCGTCCTTCGACGCCAACGCCCTGTCGACCGGGATATCAAAAGACGAGTGGAGCGAGCTTATCGAGAACCCCCTCAAAATCCTCAATAACAGGGCTATTCAGGGGCTCTACCCGCCGGCATCCACCTTCAAACCCATCCACGCCGCCGCCACGCCC
>JAUSLB010000284.1 GCA_030646655.1 Deltaproteobacteria bacterium
CGGACTTTTTCAGCATCCTAATTAGATACGATTTAATCAGATTAATCAGAAAAGCGAGGTGCTCAAATGCCGAACCCAAAAAAGAGACATTCAAGGTGCAAGAGGATGCAGAGAAGGAGCCACGACGCCCTGTCAATGCCCGCTATATCGACCTGCCCGCAGTGCGGGGAGCCGAAGCGCCCCCATTATGTATGCCAGAGCTGCGGCACTTACAAGGGCAGGGCGATCCTAAAGAAGGAAGAGGCTGTTTAACGGGATCCGCTGCTTCACCCAAAAACTCCATCTAAGATATGAAAATCGCCGTGGATGCAATGGGCGGGGATTATGCCCCGGCCGTAGTCGTTGAAGGGGCTATTCAGGCCGCCGCCGAACTCAACATCCCCATAGTCCTCGTAGGAGATAAGGACAGGGTCGGGGAGGAGTTAAGGAAGCACAGGTGCAGCGACCCGAACATCTCCATCAGGCACACCTCAGAGGTCGTGGGCATGGACGAATCGCCTGCGCAGGCCATAAGGAAAAAGAAGGACTCTTCCCTTAAGGTCTGCTTCGACCTCGTAAAGAGCGGGGAGGCGAGCGCGGTCGTAAGCGCCGGGAATTCAGGCGCGGCAATGGCCGCCGGGATATTCCTCTTTAAAAGAATAAAAGGCGTTGAGCGCCCGGCCATAGCCGTAAGCGTCCCTACGATGAAAAGCCCGGCAGTGCTCCTCGACGTGGGGGGCAATGTCGACTGCAAGCCCATCCACCTCCTCCAGTTCGCCGTCATGGGCGAGGTCTACGCCAGATACGTCCTTAAAGAAGACCGCCCCCGGGTAGGGCTCCTCTCGAACGGAGAAGAGGAGGCCAAGGGGAACGAGCTTACCAGAGAGACTAACGCCCTCATAAAAAAGACTTCCCTTAATTACATCGGCTATGTCGAGGGCAGGGATATCTACAGGGGCGATGTCGATGTGGTCGTGGCGGACGGCTTCGTGGGCAATGTGGTATTAAAGCTCAGCGAAGGCCTCGTCGAGGCCGTAACCACCATGCTGAAGAACGAGATAATGGCGAGCCTGCCCTCGAAGATAGGCTATATGCTCGCAAGGGGCGCGTTCCAGAAGTTGAAAAAGAAGATCGACTACGCGGAGTACGGCGGGGCGCCTCTGCTCGGCATAGACGGCATCTGCATAATAAGCCACGGCAGGAGCAACCCCAAGGCGATGAAGAACGCGATATTCAGGGCTTACGAGTACGCAAAGGGCAGGGTAAACGCCCATGTCATGGAAGAGATCGAGAAGAACTGCGCCCACGGGAAGCTCGGGCGCAGCGAAGCGGCTTCCGGGAGTTAGGCCCAGATGATGAAGGCGCGCCTCATCGGCACAGGCTCATTTGTGCCTAAAAAGATATTGACGAATTACGATCTGGAGAAGATGGTCGAGACCTCGGACTCCTGGATCTCGACAAGGACAGGGATAAGACAGAGGCGTGTAGCCGTCGAGGACTCGACTTCCGAGATGGCCGCCAAGGCCGCCAAGGCCGCCCTGAAAGCCGCGGGGGTCTCGCCGAAAGAGATAGATCTGATAATCGTGGGCACGGTCACGCCTGACATGACCTTTCCCTCGTCGGCCTGTTTCGTTCAATCCCACCTTGGGGTAAAGAGCGGGGCTGCGGCCTTCGACGTTTCCGCCGCTTGCTCAGGCTTCCTGTACGCCCTCGATATCGCGAACAAATACATCAAATCAGGCTCGGTCCAGAAGGCGCTTGTAATAGGCGCGGACAGGTTCTCAAGGCTTGTCGACTGGAAGGACAGGTCCACCTGCGTGCTTTTCGGGGATGGGGCTGGCGCCGTGGTGCTTTCAGCGGAAAAGGGCAACAGGGGGGTGCTGTCCAGCCGCATCCACTCGGACGGCAGGCACTGGGAGATGCTCTACGCCGACAGCCCATGCCCGCCGAGCCCGTTCGAGAAGAAGGGTTCCGGAAACCATTATCTTAAGATGAACGGCAATGAGACCTTTAAGCTCGCTGTCCGCACGATGGGCAGCGCCATTAAAGAGGTCATGGAAGAGACCGGGCTTAAGCCAGAAGACATAAGCCTCTTAATCCCGCATCAGGCGAACTTAAGGATAATAAACGCCGCGAGGGACAGGCTAAAGCTGGCGGAAGAGAAGGTCTTCACCAACCTTGATAAATACGGCAACACCTCCGCAGGCTCAATACCCATAGCCCTTGACGAGGCCGTAAGGGAAGGGAAGGTAAAGGACAACGACATAATCCTTTTCGTCTCTTTCGGCGGCGGTCTTACATGGGCTTCGGCCGCGGTAAGGTGGTAGGCTCGACACCGGCCGTTGACCTGTCTGTTTATATAGAAAGTTTTCCAAATAAATATAATCCCCACTGCCCACCTTTATAAAAAGGGGGCAGGTAAACATCGATAAATAATTCATTACCACACGGACAATGGCGTTAATGGGCAAACTCGCTTTCGTATTCCCCGGACAGGGCTCGCAGCATGTGGGCATGGGCAAAAGCTTTTACGAGGCCTTCCCTGTAGCAAGGGAGGTCTTTGATGAGGCTAACGACGCCCTCGGTTTCGACATAAAAAAGCTCTCCTTCGAAGGCCCTGAGGAGGAGCTTAATAAGACAGAGAACACCCAGCCCGCGCTCCTTACCTCCAGCATAGCCGCTCTTAAGGTCTTAAAAGAGAAAGCCGATGCCGCTCCCTCTTGTATGGCGGGGCACAGCCTCGGGGAATATACCGCCCTTGTCGCCGCCGGCTCCATCAAGTTCAGGGACGCCGTAAGGCTCGTCCGCCTGAGGGGCAAATTCATGCAGGAGAGCGTGCCTCAGGG
>JAUSLB010000285.1 GCA_030646655.1 Deltaproteobacteria bacterium
AAAGACCTCGCCGTCAGCGTCAACAAACCCGGTCCACGCTATCACATACTGGTTTATGCCGGGGCTCGTGTCATGATATGAGTTGTTCGTAACCTGCGTAGTAACGCCGGTAGAGATATCATGCAGGAATATCTCGCCGTCTGTCCCGTCAAAAGACTCCCAGGCGATCTTCCCGTTTAAGAGGTTCGGGTTCATGTCGTATACGGCGTTATTCGTTATCTGGGTGGTAATGCCTGTCGAGATGTTATAACGATAAACCTCCTCATCCGCCCCGTCAAACCCGGCCCAGACGACCTGCCCGTTATCTATCTGCGGCCTGTAGTCGTCAAAGCCGTTGTTCGTAAGCTGGGCTGTGACGCCTGTGGAGATGTTATAAAGGTATATCTCCCAGTCAGAGCCGTCGGAGCCGCCCCAGACGACATAGCCATTTTCAACTCGCGGCCTGTCACCGTAGCCCAAGGGCAGAATCCCGTCATTATAAAGGTTATTCGTTATCTGTGTGGTCGCGCCTGTTGAAATCCTGTAAAGGAAGACCTCCCAGTCGTTCCCGTCAAAACCCCTCCAGACGACAAAGTCGCCGTCGATCTTCGGCCTGTCGTCGTCCATGGCGTTGTTTGTAATCTGGAGCGCCTCGGAGTAGCCGGAGAAGACCAGCAGGAAACCGATTACCAGCAAGAACAGATACCTTCTCATAACCCCTCCTTTGTTTGGCTGTAACCCCTATTTTCCGGATTACCTCTCGTTCCTTTTGTTATGGCTGAAAAAACAAGACAGAAGGAAACCCCTCTCTTAGCCCGCGCCGCCTAAAGAGCAAAAGCCTCCTTCAGATTCCGCCTTTTTCGGAAAAGACTAAATTAGGCTTGAACCTTTAAAAATTATAAGCAGGAGTTTAAAAAGGCAGAGAGGAAAATAAGATTAAGTCGTTAAATAAGGAACTGCAAGCCGGCCCTGTAGGATTTATTATCAGGCCGGGACCAGACGACCTCGGCTATGCAGGGTATCGGGATCGCGGCGTCCTTAAGCTCGAGCTTAAGCCTTACTACAACCCCTGACCCGAGCTCCCGCTTTGTCCTTATGCAGGCCCCTGCCGGGCTTACATCAAGGATATCCGCGTTAAGGACCTCTGCCCTGCCTTCAAGGGTGTTGACCTCGTAAACTCCCTTTTTATCTATTTTTACGCGAGTGAACTTTCGCTCTTTCATAGCCATAGTTTAAGTGTTAAAATGTCTTTGACTTTATATCCCAAGTCCATGCCCTTGTCAATCCCCCGTTTGCGGGGTAAGGCTGAAAGTTTTCTTTTATGCCTTGATTTCAGCTCTGTCTTTAGATAAATTATTGAAACCCTTTTTAAATCAACAGCATTCATCCCGCCTTAAAGGTTTGGTATGGACTTGCACGACGAGATAATAGGCAAAAGAGCGCTTCCTGGAATGCTTGTCGTTAACCAGAAGGGGGTTCTCGTCTATTACAGCAACGAGGCCGGCGAGATGCTTAAGTTGTTGTGCCCTGAAGCATCCGGCAAAGGCCCGCCTCCCCTGCCCGAAGAGGTATCGAGGCTCTGCAACTCATTAAGAAAAAAGTCCGGAAAAGACGCACCCCGCACATCCCTCCACCTGAACATCTTCCGTAACGAAGAGCTCTATCTCCTGAGGGCGGTCCCGCTCTTTAAGTCTGCATCAAAGGCGGCCTCCCACATCATGGTGATAATAGAGAGGCGGCCGCTAAGGGAGAACCCGGCAGACCTCAAAAAGCTCAAATCAAAATACGACCTTACCGAAAGGGAGCTTCAGGTGATAGGAGAGCTCATACAGGGCTCGACGAATCAGGGTGTGGCCTCCGCCTTATCCATAAGCGAGCATACCGTAAAAGACCATATTAAAAACATCATGAAAAAGCTCGGGGTGAACAGCCGCTCCCTCATCATCTGCAGCGTCCTGAAATAGATTACCCGCTTCTCTGAGGTACGTACACAAAGCCCCAGTCCCTGTAACTGGTCCTATCCTCAAACCCGGCAAGCCCCTGCGGGAAGTTCTTCTTCTTATAAGGCTCCTTTTCGCTGTTGCTCCTTACGCCAATTATCCCTCCGTCCGGGGTCTTTATAGGCTCCCAGTCCGGCTTTCCCGTAAAAGGGTCTTCGTAGAGCCTCCTTAGATACCTCTTCGCCGCAGGGTATCTCGGGTCCTTTAAAAGGTCCTCGAGCGCCTTAGGGTACGCCTTCGCGCCCGGGCTCTCTTCGTAGTACATCCCTATGGCGCCGCGTATCTGCATGCCCCTAAAGAGGAGCTCCGCTTCAGCCTCCCTCTTCGCTGAGGTGCTCCATACCTGCGCGGCCCCTCCTGCGGCAAGGCCCATTACTATTATAATGAAAAGCAACGACAGGTATGTAAAACCCGGGCTCTTTCCCATAAGCTACCATTCGTTATAGGGGACCCCGTTGGAGCCCGGGACGGCGCTCAGGCTTTTGACGTCAAAGACGCCTGCGCCCTCATCCGGCGGGACCTCGCCCCATTCCTCAGAGCCTGTAAACGGGTCGACGGGGATCGCCCGGATATATTTTTTGGAGACTATCGCCTCAAGGGCAGCCGGGTACTCGCCGTTATCGGCGTAATATTTGTCTATAGAATCCCTCATAAGGAAGAGGTCTTCCTTTAGGGCCGCCTCTTTCGCCCTTATCACAGAGTTACGGTACATGGGCACGGCGATCCCGGCGAGTATGCCGATAATGGTAATCACCAGCATCAGCTCGATAAGGGTAAAGCCCCTGTTACCAGCTCCTGTAGGGCGTGCCGTCAATAGCCGTCTCCCCGCTCTTGGAATATACGTCAAAGACATCGTCGCCCTCTTTAGGGTCGTCGGGCTCGCTCTGGTAGCTCCTTAGGCCCCAGGTCTCATCCGGATGAAGCGCGGAGTCCGCGTTCATCGGGTCCATCGGGACCCTCCTTAAAAACCTTATCTTCTTGCCTGACTGCGGGGACTGCAGATCCTCAGCGCCTTCGGCGAGTATCTTTAGATCCGGCGGATAGCCTGAGCCGGCGGCGTCCTTTTTTATCCTGCCCCCGTCAGAGGCCTTCTTGTATTCGTCTATGGCCGTGCGGATGACCCTTAAGTTTTGTCTGAGATCGTTCTCCTTCGACCTTTTTACGGCCATCTGGGAGAGCGGCATCACGGCTGAAGCGAGTATGATGAGGATCGTTATGGTGATGAGCAGCTCTAAAAAGGTAAAACCCTTCTTTCCCATATTACCCTTATCTACTGACGAGGGGGCTCAGGCGGCTGAGGCGGAAAGGACTGGGGCGGATAAGGCTCAGGCTGTATCTGCACTGGCGCACCGGGCAACGGGACATCCATGCCGGGCATGCCGGGCAGGCCCGGGGCCATTAAAGGAAAGGCAGCCTGCTCATCGGGCGCGAAGCCTTCAAGGAGCGGCCTTGCAGAGGGGTTCTCGTCCCTTCCGGAAAGGAACCCTGCGGCCGCCTCCTCGGGCACCTCAAGCTTCCTTATTACGCGGGGGGTAATCGATAAGAGTATCTCTGTCTTCACATCGCTGTTGTCAGCCCTTGCGAAGAGCTTTCCGATCACGGGCACATCGCCGAGGAAGGGTATCTTCGCTACGGTCTTCCTCTCCTCGTCGTTTATAAGGCCTCCGAAAACCTGCGTCTCCCCGTCGTGGAGCCTGAGCGTCGTCTCGGTATTCCTCGTGCCTATCTGATAAACCACGCTCCCGCTCGAGGTCGTCGTCCTTGTGCCGAGCGAGCTTACCTCCAGGCTCAATTTAATGTCTATATCCTCGTCCTGCCTCACGGTGGGCTCGACGGAAAGCTTAAGCCCCACATCCTGATACTGGACGTTCTCCGTCGAGACGCCCTGATTGACCGTAGTGGTGATTATGGGGACCCTTTCGCCAACGTGTATCCTTGCCTTGCCGTTGTTCTTGACCCTTATCTTCGGGTTGGCGAGTATATTGGCATCGAGGTCTTCTTTCTTGATATTGAGTATGGCGGTGGGCAGGCCTATAAGGAGTTCCCCGCTTGCGAGCTTCCTTAAGTTCCCCAAGGTTATCGTCCCGCCGGTCGTGGGCACAGCCGCGGTGATGGTGTCAGG
Organism: Deltaproteobacteria bacterium; assembly: GCA_030646655.1. GTDB lineage: Bacteria > Desulfobacterota > GWC2-55-46 > GWC2-55-46 > GWC2-55-46 > JACRCL01. The sequence goes on from JAUSLB010000285.1 coordinate 4,102, forward strand.
AGACAGGTCGATGCCTAAATTCGACGCCTTGTTCCTGTTTATCTCCATTATGCTGACCTCCAGCATCACCTCCGCGTCAGCCAGGTCCGTTGCGTCGAGTATCTTCTGCGCAAGCTCTACCGCGTCTGGCCGGGCCCTTAATACTATGGCGTTAAGCTCCTCGTGAACGATTATGTCGCGCGCCCTAAGCATGGTCCGAAGGAGGTTGACGGCCTTTTTGGCGTCGGTGTTGGCGAGGTAGAAGACCTTTATCATAGTCTCCTCGTACTGGGCCGTCTTTTGCGGGGTCGAGGGGTAGATGATAATGGTGTTCTCGTTCGCCACCTTCCTTGAGAGCTTGTTCGTGACCAGCACAAGATCCAGCGCCTGCTGGAAAGTGGCGTTCTTCAGGAACACGGTGGTCCTGTCGTCCTTCACGTCTGAATCGAACATGAAGTTTATGCCCGAGAGCCTGGAGATCACCTCAAAGACCTTTTTTATTCCGGCGTCCTTGAACTCAAGAGTGATATTGGCTTGGGATTTAATATCGAGCTCGTAGCCGTCCATCACTACTTTTTGCTGTTTTTTCAATTTCTCAAGCTCAAGGGAAGCGGCCTGATTCTCAGGGTTGAGCGATACGGCCTTTTTGAACGCCGCCTTCGCCCCTTTCTCGTCCCCGCCCTTTAACGACTCAACGCCCTTGCCGTAATAATAAAGTGAGTCCATTATCTTTTTCGTCTTCCTCAAAGAAGACTTCGCCCTTTCAAGGGAGGGGTCCAAGAGGATAGCGGCCTGAAATTCAAGCATGGCCGATTCGTGCTCGCCTTTGGAAAGGGCCTCCTCCCCTCTTGAGAAATGTATCTGGGCGGCCTCGATCCGTGCCCTTGTGTACTTCATCCTGTAATCGAGTTTCTCAGGGTTCTTCTGATAGATATCCCGGTAGGTCAGGACTGCCTCGTCCCACTCCCCGCGCGCGGCCATCTCATCGGCGGTCTTTACAAGCTGGGCCGAGCACCCGGCGAATAGTAAGGCTGATAAAAGGAACGAAAGCAGACGGGCAGAGCTGGGCATAAGTATCCCTCTAAAGGTACTTCCATTTATAGATTATATGGGTGTAATAGTCAATCCCTAAAAAGTAGGGGGAGGTCCAGGCTCAATAGGTATAAACAAAAAGTAAAATAAAATCAGTTACCTCCATTTAATATTATCAATATAAGTAATAAATCTAAGACCCCCTCTTTCATGGGATTGACAGTATTCAGTAAATATGTATATATAGAGACATTCCTTTTCAAGTCCTATTAAGCCCTTCTTTTGCGTGAAAGCCTCAGGCAAAGACCCATTCCTTAATGGCCTTTCTTACATAAGCTGTGAAAAATTAAATAAAAGGAGGTAGCTATGAGGCGGATTTACTGGTTTTTAGCGGTTTGCGTTCTTTTTGCGGCTGTGACCGTTGTAACCACCGGAAAGGCCCATGCCGCCATCTGCGGGGGAACACCCTGCGTCGATTCCGCTGACATAATAAACGGCTCTGTAGCGGGGCAGGACATCTCCTCAACGGTAATGATGCCGGGGACCCGCATCGTCGATGAGTCCGTAACCGGGGCGGACATAAAGAACGGCTCGCTTACCGGGGCAGATTTAGCCGCCGGAACCATAGGCTCTGCCCAGGTAAACAACACTCAGGTGCAGAGCAGAGTCGCAGGCTCCTGCGCTACGGGTAGCAGCATCAGCGTGATAAACGCCGACGGGACTGTCGGGTGCGAGACAGATGATACGGGCGCTGCCGCGCACCGCGTGGTGGTGGCCACCAGTGGCGGAGACTATACAACCATAAGCGCGGCATTGGCCGCGATCAGCCCTACGGCAACAGACCCCTATGTCATAGATGTCATGCCCGGGACATATATAGAGAATATCACCATGAAGAGCTATGTCCATTTAAGGGGCGCGGGCAGGGAGGTAACGGCCATCCAGTCCCCGTCCACTTCAACAGCTGTCATCACCCTGAGCAGCCTTACGAATACAGCCATCTCAGGGTTTACGATTACGGGGGGACGCTACGGGATTTACAACAACTCTTCCTCGCCCATGATCACCGGGAACGCGGTTACAGGAAACGGCTGGTACGGGATTCAAAACGACTCTTCCTCGCCCACGATCACCGGGAACACGTTTACAGGAAACACTTCCGGGATTTTCAACAACAACTCTTCCTCGCCGACGATTACCGGGAACACGGTTACAGGAAACACCTATACCGGGGTTGCCAACCAAAATTCCTCACCCACAATTACAGGGAACACGGTTACAGGAAACGGCGCCTATGGGGTTTACAACTACTCTTCCTCACCCACGATCACCGGAAACACGATTACAGGAAACAGCCGGGACGGGATTGTAAACGGCCTCCTTTCATCACCCACGATCACCGGGAACACGATTACAGGAAACAGCAGCACCGGGATTTTCAACAGCACCTCTTCCTCGCCGACTATCACCGGGAACACGATTACAGGAAACAGC
>JAUSLB010000293.1 GCA_030646655.1 Deltaproteobacteria bacterium
GACGGACTTTTTCAGCATCCCCTTAGATGAAAGGGACGGCCCTTGGGATCGATCCACTTAACCCGACCCAACCTCTAAATGAATGAGAAGTTTAGCCTTCGCAGATAGCCTTGGAAATCCATGAAGGGCATGTTTCCGTTATGCCGCTTGAAGTAAAGCATGCATGATGGAGGTGCAGGAACTGTGCCATTGGAAGGATGGGGGAATTTATCTGAGGTTTAGCCGATAATCCGCGGATAGCGTCTTGCGGGGGGTGACGTAAAGGGTGCGACGGATTTTAAGTGATCGGCGGACAAAAGCGGCAAATCGAAGGCAGTAGAAGGGCTTAACTCCGGAGCAAAAAAGATTTCAGGAGCAAAAATAGTCTCATCCCTCCCCCTGTTTTCTCCTGTTAAGCCTTTTATTCAGGGCCTGACGGGTTATCCCGAGCAGAGACGCCGCTATGCCCTGATTGCCGCCGGCAAGATCAAGGGCCTTGGATATGAGGAAGTTCTCGGCCTCCTTTATGGTGGGGAAGCTCTCGTCCTTCCCGTAATGCAGCGTCTCCTCGCGCGCCTGAGGGGCCGTGGCCTTAATACAGGAGCGCTCCCTGCCGATTATGTCCTTAAAACTGTCCATCGACAAGACCCCTGCCTTATGGCGGGCCACCGCGTCAAAGACCATCGCCTGCAGCTCCCGGACATTTCCCGGAAAGCTGTATGTCGACATCAGGGTCACAAGCTCAGGCGGGGGCGTCGGCTTTTTCTTTTTCATGGAAATAGCCGCCTGATCGAGGAAGTGGCTTAGAAGGAGCGGGATATCGGCCCTCCTTTCCCGCAGCGGCAGTATGTTTATCTGATGCGCCCGGAGCCTGTAATAGAGGTCCTTCCTGAACCTGCCTTCGGCTATGAGCTTTTGCAGTTCCTGATTTGTGGCTACGACTATCCTCACATCGCTCTGCTTAGGCACGTCAGAGCCGAGCGGGTAGTATTTCTATTCCTGAAGGAGGCGGAGCAGTTTTACCTGAGAGGACTCGTTTGTGTCGCCTATCTCATCGAGAAAGAGCGTGCCTCCTGTTGCCTGCGAGATTAGCCCCTCCCTCGCCTCCTCAGCCCCGGTGTATGCGCCCTTCTTGTGGCCGAAGAGGGTATCGGAGAACATCGTATCGTCGAGGCCGGCGACGTTTACGGCGACGAATCTGCCTTTCCTGCCGCTTATGTCATGGACAGCCTTTGCGAAAAGCTCTTTGCCTACCCCGGTCTCCCCGATTATAAGGACGGGCTGCTGGGTTACGGCGATCACCTCTACATACTGGAATATCGCCCTCATCTTTTTATCGACAGTTATGATGGAGGAAAAGGCATCCTCGTTCTCCACATGCCCAAGCAGAAGCCTCTGCTTTAAAGAGGTCACCTCGCTCCTTAAGGTGAAAAACTCAAGCGCCCTTCTGATGGTCGCCTCAAACCTGCTCCTCTCTATGGGCTTGACCAGATAATCGAAAGCCCCTGCCCTCATGCACTCTACCGCCGTCTCGATCTCGTTCACGGCGGTCATTATTATTACAGGCACATGCGGGTAGATATTATTTACCTCCGTTAGAAGCTCAATCCCTGAAAGGTACGGCATGGACAGATCGAGTACCACGCCCGCCACGTCCTGCTCCTCAAGCAATTTCATGACCTCGCGGCTGTCCTCGACGGAGATTATCTGCTTGATGCCCATGCTCTTCAGCATCACGCTGAAGCTTTTCAATATCTGCGGCTCGTCATCGACCAGCAGTATGGGCAGCGGCAGGTTATTAAGTTGTTTATTCATGGCTTAGGATATCCATCGGACGAAAGAGTTTACCGGTTTTTTCAAGAAAAAAATTTTTGAGCGGGCAGCTTTCTTATACATCTCCTTGGAACAAAAGTAAACAATGAATAAACTATTTACATGAAATGGTAAAGTCCTGGGAACTTTCAAAAACCCGGGACGGACTTTTTCAACATCCTATTAAGGGCCTTTCCGCCTATTCCGGTTTAAAGAGAGTATATACCAATTACGCCCTCCCGCCAATAAACAAGCCCTGATATAATAAGGGCGGGGCAGGCGGCCCGGCCCCGGCTAAAAACAAAGGGATTTCGGGAAGTTGCATAGAAGGATAATTTGCACGGCCCGTATGCTATGATTGGGTTTATATGGACATATCAGGTATCCTTAAGGCCGTAGTCCTCAATATCAGGGCAAAAGACCACGCCTCTGTCCTTAAAGAGATGACTGGCAGGCTTTTGCCTGAGCTTAAGGCCGGGGGCAAGGCCGTATGCGATCTCCGCGGCCATGAGTCTATCGAGGGGGTGCTGTCCGGCACCGGCTCCGCCATATTCCACTGCTTATCCGAAGAGGTGAACGACCCGGTCCTTGCCCTCGCCGTTTCTAAAAAAGACATCCCCCACCCGGTTAAAAAGGCCACTGTCCGGATATTCTTCCTCCTCATCTCCCCTATAAAAGAGAGCGGCACTCACCTTCAGATATTATCGAGGTTAGAGGCGTTGCTCCTTGACCGCTCCTTCAGGCACGCGATACTCAACGCAAAGAAAGATGACGAGGCTAAGGGGGCCGTAAAGAGGTTCGAGGCGGCTACCCGCACCCTTTACATGCCTCTCCCTAAAGAAGAGGTCTTCACGGAGCTCGGCACGTCTGAAAAGGGGCTAACGGACGAGGAGGCCGCGCAAAGGCTCGTCCTAACAGGCCCGAATACCTTAAAGAGGATAGAAAAAGGCACGCTCCTTAAGGATTTGCTTTATAACCTGTTCTTTAACCTCTTCGCGGTCCTCCTCTGGGCAGGCGGCTTTATGTCATTCATAGCCGGCATGCCCGAGCTCGGCTGGGCGATATTCCTCGTAATAATCATAAACGCCGTCTTCAGCTTCCTTCAGGAGTACAAGGCCGAGAGGGCCGTGGAGGCCCTAAAAAACCTCCTTCCCAAGAAGGTGAGGGTAATAAGGAATGGAAGAGAAAAAGAGATAGACGCCCCTGAACTCGTGCCCGGCGATTTGATCAAATTATCCGAGGGCGGCAGCGTCCCCGCGGATGGCAGGCTCGTGGAGGCTCAGGAGATGCGGGTCGATAACAGCGCGCTCACTGGCGAGAGTAAGCCGGTCTACAAAGTCTCCGAGCCCTTACTTAACGGCCGGGGCTTCCTGTGGACAGAGGTCCCGAACCTCGTCTTTGCCGGCACTACCGTCCTTTCAGGCGCGGGTTCGATGGTCGTTACCGCCACCGGCATGGACACCGAGATCGGGCGGGTCGCTTACCTTACTCAGGCGATAAAGGCCGAGGCGAGCCCGCTGCAAAAAGAGATAGCGAACATCACAAAGATAGTCACCTTCATAGCCGTAGCGCTCGGCCTCGCCTTCTTTTTCTTGGGCTACATGATAGCCGGCCTCACATTCGCGGAAAGCTTCATATTCGCCATAGGCATAATCGTAGCCAACGTCCCTGAGGGGCTCCTTCCGACAGTTTCGCTCTCGCTTGCCATGGGCGTCCAGAGGATGGCGGGCAAAAGGGCGATAGTAAAGAAGCTCTCGGCGGTTGAAACCCTCGGGAGCGCAACCGTCATCTGCACGGATAAGACGGGCACCCTTACCACAAACCAGATGTGCGTAGTCAACTTATTCGTGGATCATAGGCTCATAGAGGTTACAGGGGTGGGCTACGAGCCCTCCGGGAGGCTCCTCCATGACGGCAAGCAGATCCCTGCCGAGGAGCTTAAAAGGGGCGCGGCCGGGCGCCTTTTTACAGCCGCCGCATTATGCAATAACGCGTCCCTCCATCCCCCCTCGGATAAACAGCGATTCTGGACCGTCTCAGGCGACCCGACCGAAGGCGCGCTCCTCACGCTGGCTGAAAAGGCCGGGCTTAAGGCCGATGAGCTTAAATCGAAGTTCAGGCGCGCGGCGCACCTTCCTTTCGAGAGGATCAGGAAGAGGATGACGACCATACACGAGGCCCCGAAGGGGTGGACGGAGGGCTCAGGCAAAGGCCTTCAGGCCTTTGTAAAAGGCGCGCCTAAAGAGGTGCTCGACCTGTGCGAATCCATCCATCTTAACGGCAGGGACCTGAAATTAACCGGGGATGAGAGGGCTGAGATACTTAAATTCAACGACGGCCTCGCCTCAAAAGGCCTGAGGGTCTTGGCTGTAGCTTCGCGCGCGGTGGAGGCGAAAAAGGCCTATAAGGCCGAGGAGGTCGAAAAGGATCTGACCTTCATCGGCCTTATCGCCATGCTCGACCCTCCGAGGCCCGAGGTGAAAAAGGCGGTGGAGGAGTGCCATACGGCTGGCATAAAAGTAATAATGGTCACTGGCGACTACGGCCTTACCGCAAGGGCCATAGCCTCTCAGGCCGGCATTGCGGAGGGCGGCAGGGTCATTACTGGCGAAGAGCTCGGCTCGATAACGCATAAGGATCTGCGGGAGCTGCTTAAAAAAGGCGAGGTGATATTCGCGAGGGTAGCACCGAGGGATAAACTGCGGGTGGTAGAGGCGTTGCAGGAAAACGGCGAGGTCGTCGCCGTTACGGGCGACGGGGTGAACGACGCCCCTGCCTTAAAGAAGGCTGATATAGGGGTCGCTATGGGATTAAGGGGGAGCGATGTGGCGAAGGAGTCCGCCGAGATAGTCCTGATGGATGACAACTTCGCCTCCATCGTGGACGCCATAAGGGAAGGCAGGGCCGTTTACTCTAACATCAAGAAGTTCGTCACCTACATATTCGCCTCCAACATCCCTGAGATCGTGCCCTTCATAGCCTTCGTGATATTTAAGATACCGCTCCCCTTAACCGTGATGCAGATACTCGCAATCGATTTAGGTACAGACGTATTGCCGGCCCTCGGCCTTGGCACCGAGCCCCCTGAGCCGGGGATAATGGAAGAGCCGCCGAGGCCGAGGGCAAAGAGGCTCCTGGACTTTAGCGTCCTTTCACGGGCTTACCTGTTCCTTGGCCCTATCGAGGCGGCCTTAAGCATGGCGGGGTTTTTCTACGCCTATTGGCTAAGGGGCTGGGCGCCGGGGCTTGAGATGGCGGGCTCAGGGGCCCTGTACGCGGCGGCAACTACGATGAGCTTTGCCGGGATAGTCGCCTGCCAGGCCGGCAATGTCTTTGCCTGCAGGACGGAGAGGGAGTCGGTATTTAAAACAGGCTTTTTCAGGAACAGGTTCATACTCTTGAGCATCTTTATCGAGGCCGCCCTAATGCTCATCCTTATATATACCCCGTATCTAAGCGATACCTTCGGGTTCCACCCCGTCACCCTTTGGGACTGGGCGCCGCTGCTCGCCTTTCCTATAGTCGTCATCGCCTCTGACGAGGCGCGCAAGGCGGTTGTGCGCAGATCCCGCCCGAACAAGCACGGGCCGAAAAAACCTTGAAGCAGGCTACCCGCTTAATATATGATATAGGTATTAAGGAGAGGCGTTTTGATTTGCCCGATAAAGCGAAAAAATCAGTAACGAGGACCGTATCTTATCTTTCCATCGCGAAAGATTCCAGCGTAAACCTTTTCTCCTGAGGTTATAGATGACACTGTTCAACATTGACAAGACCCTTGACGCGAGGGGGCTCCTCTGCCCGATGCCGTCGGTCAAGACCGCGCTCGCGCTCGAAGGGATGGAGCGCGGGCAGGTTATAGAGGTGCTTACGGACGATCCCGTATCGAAGAGGGACCTGCCGGTCTGGGCTGAGTCTACCGGCAATATGCTCCTCGGCATAAAGGAAGAGAACAGCACGATTAAGATCTATCTGAAAAAGGCGTAAAAAACCCCGTTGCCTTTCCAAAAACCCAAAGGTCTTTAATGCCAAAGGTCTATCACCTCGA
>JAUSLB010000060.1 GCA_030646655.1 Deltaproteobacteria bacterium
CCTTTTAGGGGGAGTCGGCTGGTTCTCTGGCGGCGAGTCATAGCCAAGCGGATTTAAGCCGTAACCGTTTTTAAGCTGGCCTACGGCCTGAAGGCTTATGCCCTTGTAATTGCCGATAGCGCCTAAGGGAGCTGCAAAGAGCAAAAGCGCGGCACCAAAGTCGGATATCAAGAAGAGAAAAACGCGCACAGTCGGCCCATCAGTGAAGTATTAAATTTTTTGTGAAATCAAGAAATTCAGGTACTAAATGTCCGCCGCGCCGGGTGCGCGGGGTAAAAGTAAATACTTTCCAGGTTGATGAAATGAGATCAGGAAAAACCTACAGAATAAGAATAAGAAAATTGGACTATTTTGTCAATTCAAAAAAACTCTCATCTGAAAAAATCGAGGAAATTCAACGAAAATTTCAAAAACTTTTCTCAAACGAGAGCATCAACCCCCCTCTGTCCAGCGGAGTCAGACTGAATTGAGGCCCTTGCCCGCCTCTTCTATAAACCTTATCAACGCTTAAATAGGCGAGGTACCAGCCGAGGCAGGCCTGAGAGAGGTAATGCTCGCTGTCGTTTATCCTCGTAAGGGCCGGAAGGAAAGAAAGGCCGTAGAAAAGGCTTTTAAGATAAAGATTGTCCTGCATCTTCGCGGCTGTAATCAAAGGCACGGCCCCTATGAAGGCGTGGCCGCTCAGTCCGTTGTTGTTCTTAAACGGCCTCCACCTGGAGTCCCCCTCTTTGGGCCTTCCGCCGCCCGTAGAGTACTGGATTATAAGCCCGGCAGGCCCGCCCACCAGAAGCGCCCTTAAAGACTTGTCAGCCCAGAGCCCTGCAGGGGTGCCCTCAAGGAGCATATCCGCCCCGATAAGTGCGGGGATCGCTACGAGGACCTCTCCGGGTATCTTTAATACCTTAGATGCGTTGTCAGTGGCCCTGCTATTTAAGCTATCACTGTAATATTCCTGAAATTCCCTGTCAGCCGATGTGTTCGCCAGCAGACCTGCCCCTGCCACACCTATGCCGAGCCTCAGGAGGTTATCTTTATCGTAATAAAAGTCCTCGTAGTCGCCCTTTAGGGTTGAGGCGAATTCCGTGAGTTTGGTCGTTTGCCCGGCATTGGATTTCGAAGTAGAATTAAGGAGGGCAAAAACTGCCAGAGATATTATAAGGGCTCTTCTCATACGGACTTTAAACTGGCAGGATAACACTTACGGAAAGGAAGCGCAAGGGTTTGGACGCCCGATTAGGCTTGCCGATTAAGTTTGACTGTCTATCTTTCAATCTGATAGAATTTTTCTGTACTGAGCCGCAATACCCCGGAATATAAAATGGAATTTTTTGAGGCATACAGGAAGATACAGGCCCTTAAGGACAACCTTGAGAGGGTCATAAGAGGCAAATCAGGGGTAATCGAGCTGGCCATATCGGCCCTCCTCTCAAAAGGGCATCTTCTGATAGAGGATGTGCCGGGGGTGGGCAAGACCACGCTCGCCCACAGCCTTGCCAAGAGCATAAGCTGCTCGTTCCAGCGGATTCAGTTCACGAGCGACCTCCTGCCATCGGATGTTATAGGGGTGACCGTCTATAATCAGGCCCTCAATACCTTCGAGTTCAGGCAGGGGCCGATTTTCGCCAATATAGTTTTGGCCGATGAGATAAACAGGGCGACACCCAAGACCCAGAGCGCCCTTTTAGAGGCCATGAACGACAGGCAGGTTTCTGTAGATAAGGCCACCTATCCTCTGCCAAAGCCCTTCATGCTCCTTGCCACCCAGAACCCTCTCGAATTTTCGGGGACATTCCCTCTGCCGGAGTCCCAGCTCGACAGGTTCACGATGTGCTTAAGGATAGGTTATCCTGACGAGGCGCACGAAAAGGAGATAATGCGCTCTGACCCCGCTTCCGCGATACAGGAGCTTATGCCAGTGCTGACCACAGGCGATATTGAAGGCATGCAGGCCGCCTCAGGCAGAGTCCATGTGGAGGAGGACCTCGTAAGCTACATAATGGCTATCGCCTCCGGCACAAGGGCTCACAGGGCCATAAGGCTCGGCGTAAGCCCGAGGGCGACCATGACATTATACAAGGCCGCGCAGGCCCGCGCCCTTACCTCCGGCAGGGAGTATTGCATACCCGATGACATAAAGCTCCTGAGCGTCCCTGTCTTTGCCCACCGGATCATACCTGCCGGGCGCGTGGAGGAAGGGATAGAAGGGCCGTCTTCCCTTATAGAGGATGTCGTCTCCGGCATAGCCGTGCCGGTTTGAATCCGCGGGGCTTACCCTTTGAATTTAAAATAAGACCATGAACCTTAGGCCGGTAATCTCAGTGCCCCTGCCGTGGCTCATAATATTCTTCGGCAGATTCTTCGGGAAGAAGGATAAAACCCCCTCCCGCCGGAGGCTCTTTAAGCTCCCGAGGTCTTTATCCGTCACAACAGAGGGCAAATGGTTCATAGCCGTCCTCTTCTTTATCGGCATAGCCGCGATAAATACGGGCAATAACCTCCTTTATCTGGTGCTTGCGGCTCTGCTTTCTCTCATAATCGTATCAGGCATAATGTCGGAGGCTACCCTCAGGGGCATAAAGGTAAAAAGGACGCTTCCGGCTCAGGCCTTTAAAGGCATGCCCGTCATCGTAAGGCTCGATATCAGAAACAATAAAAGCCTCTTCCCTTCTTTTTCATTCCGCGTAAAAGAGCTTCCGTCATCCGGCCTTAAGGCTGACCATGCGTATGTCCTCAAGCTTAAGCCGTCGGATAGGATCGTAAAGACCGCCAAATACACCTTCGGGAAAAGGGGCAGGTTTAATCTGACCGGGGTGAAGGTAACAACGAGGTTCCCTTTTAGCCTCTTCGTTAAAGGCAAGGAGGAGAGGATCGATGATGAGGTGCTCGTATATCCGTCCATAAAATCCATAAAACCACCGGCCCTTGCGTCAGTCTCCGGCAGGGAGGCGAAGGCCCTTTCAGGCAGGGGCGACGGGTCCCAACTCTACGGGCTGAGGGATTACACCTTCGAGGACGACTCCCGCTTCATACACTGGAGGTCGGCCGCAAAAAACTCAAGGCTCCTTGTGAAAGAGTTCGAGAGGGAGCGGGAGAAGAAGGTCATTGTAATCTTCGATAACTGCATGGCCGGGGACGAGGCAGCGTTCGAGGCAGCGGTCGACGAGGCCGCCTCTATTGCCAGCCATTACATAGACAGGGGCTACTCGGTGGGGCTTAAGACCTTCTCGGACGGCATAAGACCGAGGGCAGGCTATTCCCACCTCCAGACGATGCTGCGCTCGCTCGCATTAATCCGGCCCGTAAGCCCTGAAGGAACCCCGAGGGTCAGGGCTGTGGGGATGTAGGCAGATACACAGGCCGGTATCCGTTCTAGTAGGCTGCTGAAAAAGTCCCCAAAGTTGTCATTCTGAGGAGCTGAAGGCGACGAAGAATCTCGTAACTTGTTGATTTTATCAGCTCCGAGATTCTTCGCTACTCTCAGAATGACAGACTAAAATAGTTTTTCCGCAACCTGCCAATCAAAAGAGGCGCTATGGGCTTCTCATCATATACCCTGATAGTCACTTATTTCATGGCAACGCTCGGGATAGCCTCAATCTCGCTCGTTGAGGCCATAGGCTCTCCATTTATAGTCTTCTCCTCAGTGCTCGTATCTTTAAGCTGTCTCGCTAATATAAAAAAGAAAGAGGCGATAGCCGGAGTGCTTTGGAACCTGCTGGCCGCGGGGGTCTTTGTCTTTTTCATGCTCGACTATCTCGCTTTTTCCAAAAGCCTCATCACATCGGCCTCGCGCTTCCTTACCGTGCTCCTCATATTGAAGCTCTTTGACCTGAAAAAAAACCGGGATTACCTTATCGTCTTTTCCCTCGTCTTTTTCCTCATACTCGCGGCCGCCGCATCTACCGTAAGCCCCGTATTCCTCGTAATACTCTCTCTATTTGTAATCAACGGTATCTTTGCGATGGTTGTTTTCACGATAAAGAGGGACCTGCAGGAAAACCTCCGGAAAGACGCCTCTGTCCCCTCCGGGGTCTTCGGCCCTGCCTTCTTCGCCTCAATTGTCGGGGTCTCCGGGATTTCCATCCTTATAACCTTCTCGCTCTTTTTCGTTATTCCGAGGATGGGCATAGGGCTCTTCGAGAGGAAGACGCTTAATACCGTAAAGGTAACCGGGTTTTCCGAGAGGGTTGACCTCGGCGCCATAGGCCCTGTCAAGCAGG
>JAUSLB010000306.1 GCA_030646655.1 Deltaproteobacteria bacterium
TACGGAAGAATCGACGGATAAGTATTACATAATAGACAGGATCATGCCGGGGCTTAAAAAGGAAGCCCATTATACGGTCGATGAGAAGGCCCGCCAGGTCCTTATGACCGACGATGGCGTAATGAAGGTAGAGGAGCTTCTTAATGTCGAAAACCTCTACGACCCCGAAAATATCGAGACCCTCCACCATGTCAATCAGGCATTGAGGGCCCATGTCCTTTTCCACAGGGATGTCGACTATGTAGTAAAAGACAATCAGGTCGTGATAGTCGATGAGTTCACCGGCCGCTTGATGCCCGGACGGCGCTGGAGCGACGGGCTCCATCAGGCGGTTGAGGCGAAGGAGGGGGCAAAGATAGAGAACGAGAACCAGACGCTCGCCACCATCACCTTCCAGAACTACTTCAGGATGTACGACAAGCTCGCCGGCATGACGGGAACCGCCGACACTGAGGCGGCGGAATTCCACTCCATCTATAACTTGGAGGTCCTCGTCATCCCCACCAATAAGCCCATGGCAAGGGGTGACACCATGGACCTCGTCTATAAGACCAAGGGGGAGAAGTTCAAGGCGGCTGTCAGGGAGATAGAGGATTGGCACGGCAAAGGAAGGCCTGTGCTCGTCGGCACGATCTCGATTGATGATTCGGAAAAGCTCTCCGCGGTGCTTACCAAGCGTGGCATACCGCACCATGTGCTTAACGCGAAGCAGCACGAGCGCGAGGCTGAGATAGTGGCGCAGGCAGGTCGTCTCAGGGCCATTACAATATCGACGAACATGGCCGGAAGGGGCACGGACATACTGCTCGGAGGCAACCCCGAGTACCTGGCCGCTTCGCGCGCTGGCAAAGACGATTCCACTGAAGATTACCATCAGGCCTTAGAGCGGGCGCGCATCACCTGCGAGGAGGAAAAGCAGAAGGTCCTTGGGCTCGGAGGCCTCCACATACTCGGCACGGAGAGGCACGAATCGAGGCGTATCGATAACCAGCTGAGGGGCCGCGCGGGCCGCCAAGGCGACCCCGGCTCGTCCCGGTTTTACCTCTCTCTCGAAGACGACCTTTTAAGGATATTCGGGAGCGACAGGATCGCCTCCATCATGAGCAGGATCGGCATGGAGGAGGATGTGCCCATCGAGCACGGGCTTGTCTCAAAGGCCATAGAGAACGCGCAGAAGAAGGTCGAGGCGCACAACTTCGACATAAGGAAGCACCTCCTTGAGTACGACGACGTCATGAACCAGCAGAGGGAGGTCGTCTACGGCTACCGGAAGCAGATACTCTCGCAGTCGGGATTGCGGGACATGGTAAAGGAGTCCAGCGTCGAGGTAGCAGAAAAGATAGTCGATACCCACATAGAGGAGAAGGCGCACCCGGAGGACTGGGATTTAAAGGCCGTAGGCGATTCTGCCGCGAACCAGTTCGGGGTCTCCTTCGCCCCGAATGACGCCCATGAGGCTAACAGCAGGGAGGCTCTGGCCAAGGCGATAGTAGAGAAGGCCTGGAAGGCTTATAACGATAAGGTCGCGCTCGTAGGTGACGAGCCGTTCGCCCAGTTCGAGAAGGTCATAATGCTCCATACGCTCGATACCCTCTGGAAGGACCACCTCCTTTCAATGGACCATCTTAAAGGCGGGATAGGGCTAAGGGGCTACGGGCAGAAAGACCCGCTTCGGGAGTATAAGAAAGAGGGGTTCGACCTCTTTGTCGAGATGATATTCAGGCTCAAATCGGATGTGACCGAAAGGCTCTTTAAGGTCCAGATAAAGAGGGATGAGGAGGCCGAGGTCCCGAAACCCGAGCCGAAGCCGAGAAGGCCGGTCAATCAGAGAAAGCTCAAGTACAGCCGCGGCGAGGAAGATGAGAAGGCCACGGAGAAGGAGCAGCCCGTGACGCGCCAGGGCGAGAAGGTCGGCAGGAACGACCCCTGCCCGTGCGGAAGCGGCAAGAAGTATAAAAGGTGCTGCGGGGTTGCCTAAGCTCTGTAGCAAGTTGAAAACGCATGGCGAGCGCATAGAATTAATTTCTCCTGAACTCTTCAGAAAGGCTTATTTATAAAAGATGCCCTTAAAAAGAAAAAACCCTCCCTTCGAGAACTTCGCTGTCCCCGGCTTCAGGGCATCAGGGATCGCCTCCGGCATCAAAAAGAACGGAAAAAAAGACCTCGCGTTGATATTGAGCGATAAGCCCGCTTATGTAGCAGGCCTCTTTACCACGAACAGGGTCAAGGCGGCCCCGGTGCTCCTTGACCTTAAAAGGATAAAAAAAGGCGTCTCAAGGGGCGTAATCATAAATAGCGGGAACGCCAACGCATGCACTGGCAAGGCAGGATATAAGACAGCCGAGGCCATGGCAACGCTCGCTGAAAAGGCCTCAGGCGCCAAGAGGGGGACTATCATGGTTGCCTCTACAGGCGTTATCGGGGTACCGCTCCCAGTTGGGAAAGTCGAGGCAGGGATAGCCGCTCTCGCAGGTTCATTGAGCTATTCCGGTTTAACGGGCGCGGCCGAGGCTATAATGACCACAGACGCCTTTATGAAAAAGGCGATCTCGAAGGTAAATATAGGCGGGAAGAGGGTAACTATCGCCGGAATAGCCAAAGGCGCCGGCATGATATGCCCGGATATGGCTACAATGCTCGCTTTTTTCGTGACGGACGCGAATATCAAGGGCCCTGCCTTAAGAAGGGCGCTTAAGAAGGCCGCTGACGCATCCTTTAACAGCATTATCGTCGATAACGACACCTCCACAAACGATACCGTCATGATATTCGCCAACGGCTGTTCTGGGTCATCTGAGATAAGGCCCGGCACAAATGATTTTGAGGCGTTTGAAAAGGCGTTAAGGGGCATCTCCCTTGAGCTTGCCCATATGATAGTAAAAGACGGCGAAGGAGCTACGCGCTTTATCGAGATAGAGCTTAAGGGCGCAACTTCAAATGAATCAGCCAGAAAGGCCGCGAGGACGATTGCAGAATCCTTCCTCGTAAAGACCGCCTTTTTCGGGGGCGACCCGAACTGGGGGAGGATTCTGGCGGCCCTCGGGAGATCGGGCGTCAAGATGAGGGAGGAAAAGGTCGATATCTCTTTGAACGGGGTCCCTGTAGTAAAAAAGGGGCTCGATACCGGCAGGGAGAAAGAGGCGGCCAAGGCGATAAAGGAAAAAGAGGTAAAGGTCTCAGTCGACCTTAAGATGGGCAGGCGCTCAACAAGGCTCTGGACATCTGACCTATCTTTCGAGTATGTGAGGATAAACTCGGCATACAGGACTTAAAACAAAGGAGGTTTTAAATGGAGATCCTCTTCAAAGAGGCTGACAGGTGGCTGAGACAGGCCGAATACGACTTGAAAGTGGCTGAATGGAACCAGCAGGGCGGCTTTTTCGCCCCGGCCTGTTTCTGGGCCCAGCAGGGCGCGGCGAAGTCCTTGCGCGCCTTCTTATTTATGAGCAGGGAGGACGCCAGAGAGACAAGGTCTGTCGCCGATCTGCTCGACAGGGCCATGACCTATGAAGAAGATTTCAGGAAGTTCGCCGGCACATCCAAGAGCCTTGATATCTACTACAAGACATCCCGAT
This sequence comes from Deltaproteobacteria bacterium, assembly GCA_030646655.1. Classification (GTDB taxonomy): domain Bacteria; phylum Desulfobacterota; class GWC2-55-46; order GWC2-55-46; family GWC2-55-46; genus JACRCL01. The sequence goes on from JAUSLB010000306.1 coordinate 3,576, forward strand.
TCCCTGACGCCATTCCGGGCGGCATCCCCGCTGAGATAATAACGGACAAGGACTCGCGGGACGCCATAAAGCAGGCATCCGACATAATCTCGATAGTTGTGAAAAAGAGGAAGGGCTATCTCCCTGAAACCCTTTAAGGGACGGCGTTATGCAGGGTTTTTCCCCGCCGTAAAGATGACGGTAATAAATGGGTGATAAGTTGGTCTTAATCCTGCCCTTTATCTTCGGGGCCGTGGTAGGCAGCTTTCTCAATGTCTGCATCTACCGCATCCCCATAGGGCTTTCGATAGTCTCTCCCCCCTCAAAGTGCCCTTCGTGCGGAAGGCATATCCCTTTCTATTACAACATTCCGATCATAAGCTATATCATGCTCATGGGAAGGTGCGGGCTATGCAAGGCGCCTATTTCCCCGAAGTACCTGCTTGTGGAATTCATATCCGGCCTCTTTACGATATCGCTCTTCTTAAAGTTCGGGCTCTCTTTCGAGCTCTTAGCTTACTTCGCGTTCATATCATCCCTTATCGTAGTCACCTTCATCGACCTTAAATACCAGATAATCCCGGACGTGATAAGCCTGCCGGGGATAGTTGTCGGCTTTGCCGCGTCATTTTTCATCCCCTCCGTCTATTTCTTGAATTCGCTTATAGGCATCCTCGCCGGGGGCGGGGTATTATTCGGCATAGCCTCAGCTTACCTCCTCCTTACGGGAAAGGAGGGGATGGGTGGAGGGGACATAAAGCTCCTCGGCATGATAGGGGCGTTCCTCGGGTGGAAGGGGGTCATCGTGACGCTCCTTTTGGGGTCTTTTTCCGGGGCAATAATAGGCTCATTTATCATGCTCCTCTATGGAAAGGGCAGCAGGCACCCGATACCCTTCGGCCCGTTCCTCGCCTTTGGCGCCGCGATGCACCTGTTTTTCGGCGAGGCCTTGATAAGATGGTATATCGTCACGGCGGTAGGGGCTTGAATTTTTGAAATTTCGGGTAAGAAAAAAAGTAACGCTAAAAGGAAATTTTCTAAAAATAATCGGGCATAGGGTGCGGCGACCGTAGGGTTGGAGGAGGGGCGGGCGAGGGGGGCAGAAGTGGTATCTGAGGAAGGTTCGGCGGGCTCGTCCGGCGGAAGGAGGATGCAGTGAGCCTACCCTATGCCCAAAAAGCGCCCCAGTTGGGCGCAAAGAGGCCTTGATTATATTGTTTAAAATTTCCAAACTTCTAAGCCGATTATTATGAAATACACCCTCGGCATACGCTCGCAGCTTATCGCAGGGATCGTGCTCACGACCCTTGCGGGCATAGGGCTTATCGGCATCTTAAGCATAAAGATAGTCGAGAACAGCGCCATCTACTGGAAGGTGAGCGAGGCGGAGGGCATCGTAAAGTTCGCCTCGCTCGCCTCCCGCATGGCAACCGTCCCGCTAAACGACCCGGCTATTCCCCTAAAATCCGCCGGAACGGTGTTAAAGGGCTACGGTGTGGCGGACTTTAGGATAACGGACAGCTCCGGCAAAGTCTTATACAGAGAGGGGGCAGCCCCCGCGTCGATCGGCGACAGGCTCCCGTATTCAGGGGAGATTATCATAAGGAAGACAGGCGGGGGATTTCTCAAGGGCCCTGGCGAGGCGCTCCATATTACCGCCCCTCTAAATAGCCCTGCGGGCAGGGCAACCCTTGAGTTCAGCCTAAGCCTTGGCGGGATAAAAGAGGACATGGCGGGGATAAAAAAGTTCCTCCTCCTCTACGCCGCTTTCGACTCCGTCATCATAATCGTCTTCGGGGTTTTTTTCCTCTCGCGCTCAATCGTAAGCCCCATAAGCAAATTGACTGAGGCGGCGATGCGCATATCGGGCGGGGATTTAAGCGAGAGGGCCGAGGTCTCCGTCGATAACGAGATAGGGAGCCTCGCCTCCTCTTTTAACATCATGGCGGACAGGCTCGAAGACGAGATAAAGAGCCTTGAGAGGGTGAATAAAGAGCTCGTCACGGCTCAGGAGGATCTCTTAAGGTCGTCAACTCTCGCCGTGGTCGGCAGGCTCGCCGCAGGCATTGCCCACGAGATAGGAAACCCGCTGGGGGCTGTCCGGGGCTACCTCGACATACTCTCAAAAGGCCTTCCTGAAAAGGAAGAGGAAAAAGATATAATCGAGAGGACGATAAAGGAGGTATCGAGGATCGATTTCATCGTAAGGGAGTTCCTCGAGGTCTCAAGGCCGTCGAGGAGATCGCTGGAGCCTGTTGAGGTCAACAGGCTCATCGAGGAGACGGTCTCCGCAATAGCCGTCCATAAGGATTTAAACGGGATAGAGCTCAGGCAGGGGCTTCAAGAGGCCTTGCCGTTCGTAATGATAGACGAAAGGAAGCTAAGGCAGGTCTTTACGAACCTCCTTCTAAACGCCGCGCACTCATTCGAGGGCAAACAGGGGCATAAGCTCATCGCTATCGAATCAGGGGTTCTGAAAAAACAGACGGAGAGGCCGCGTCCGAGTAGGCGGAGGAATGATACGCCCTTAAGCCTGCCGCCCGAGCTTGACGAGAGGGAGTTTGTCTTTATAAGGTTCACTGACACCGGCTCCGGCATAAGCCGGGAGGGCGCAGAGAAGATATTC
>JAUSLB010000319.1 GCA_030646655.1 Deltaproteobacteria bacterium
TTTTCGCGCTTTAATGAACCTCCCCGCAGCAAGCTGCGAGGTATCGAAGACCTCTATGCTGAAAAAGTCTCGAAGCAAGCTTCGGGGAATTGAACCCTCAATGAGGGATTAACAGGGTCGAGATGAAGATCTACTGCTTCCTTAGGAGCACCTCTCTGGGCCTGCTGCCCTGAGCAGGGCCTACTACCCCTTGCTTCTCCATCTTCTCGATTATCCTCGCGGCGGTATTGTACCCGATCCTGAACCTCCTCTGGATATAAGAGGTGGAGATCATCTCGAGCTGGGAGGCCATCTCAACTGCCTCGTCGTACCTTTTAAGGAACTCCGTGTCGAGGTCCTCTTCCCCGTTCCCGCTTGCAGAGGCCTCCTCTATAATAGCCGTATCGTACTGGGGGCTCCCCTGTTTTTTCCAGAAGTCAGTAACCTTCTTTATCTCTGTCTCGGACACATATACCCCGTGTATCCTCTGCAACTTCGAGGTGCCGGGAGGCAGGAATAGCATGTCGCCCTCTCCGAGAAGCGTTTCAGCCCCCCCGGCGTCTAATATCGTCCTTGAGTCGGTCCTTGAAGGGAGCTGGAAGGCTATCCTTGCCGGGAAGTTCGTCTTAATAAGCCCTGTTACGACATCCACAGAGGGCCTCTGCGTGGCTATCATAAGGTGTATGCCTGAGGCCCTCGCCATCTGTGAGAGGCGCACAAGGCATTCCTCCACGTCCTTACCCGATGTCATCATCAGGTCCGCGAGCTCATCGATCATAACGACGATATACGGGAGCCTCTTCTGCTCAGCGTCCTCGCCCCCGTCGTCTTCGATCTGCTGGTTATACTTCTCGATATTCTTCGATCCCTTCTCGGCCATGAGCTTATACCGCCTGCCCATCTCCGTGACGATGCTCTTAAGCGCCCCTGCGGCCTTCTTGGGGTCTGTGATGACAGGCGTTATCAGGTGAGGGATCCCTTCGTAAGCGGAAAGCTCCAGCATCTTGGGGTCTACCATCAGGAACCTCACATCCTCAGGAGTAGCCTTAAAGAGTATCGAGAGTATCATGGCGTTTACCGATACGCTTTTACCTGTTCCGGTCGCGCCGGCTACAAGGAGATGCGGCATCCTCGCGAGGTCCGCTATGTAAGGGTTGCCGGAAATATCCTTGCCCAGAGCAAGGCTTAAGCGAGACCGGCTCTTCTGGTATGCCGTCCCTTCGAGCATCTCCTTTAGCCTTATCATCTCCCTTGACTGGTTAGGGACCTCTATGCCCACGACGGATTTTCCGGGTATAGGGGCTATTATCCGAATCGACATCGCCTTCATGGCAAGGGCGAGGTCGTCTGAAAGATTTGTAATACGGCCCACCTTTACGCCCGGCGCCGGTTCGAACTCGTACATGGTCACGACCGGCCCGGGCCTTACCTCAAGAACCCGGCCCTCTATGCCGAAGTCCAGCAGTTTTTTCTCCAAGACCTGAGAGTTCTCAAGGAGGTATTTGCTGTCAATGGAGTTCGCCTTCTCAGGGGTAGGGTCAAGGAGGCTCAAGGGCGGGAGCCTGAAAGTGCCCTTGGGGCTTGAGAACTCAAGCTCTTCCTTTTCGCTGTCCTCGGACGCCTTCTTGCTCTGAGTCTTAGGGGTGATTATCGCCGGGGCTGTAACCCTTTCCTTTACCGCCGGCTTGGGTGCCGGCTTTTTTACCTCTTCCTCCTCAATGTCTTCCGGCTCCTCGTCATCTTCCTCGATATCTTTTTCTTTTTTAGATAAAAGAAATATAAAAACAGATGTGGCTGGAGGCGCTATCTTTACGCCCATCTGAACTAACGAGATGCCTGTGGCTATAAGGACGGTAATAAGGACTATTGCAAAGAGTATTATAAGCGTCCCTGTGCCGCCGATATAGTTGGTAAGTATGCGGCTTAAATGCGCGCCGATGTATCCGCCCGCCTCGTCCTTCAGCAGGAGCTGGCTTAAAAAAGCTGAAAAAGAAATTATGAAGAAGGCGAAGCTTATCGGGACAGAGGCCCTGAAATTATAGAGCCTCCTTAAAAGGAAGCCTATTGAGATTACAACGAGGATAAAGGGGAATACATATGAGGTATAGCCGATGGTCTTAAGAAGGGCCTTTGAAAGGTATACCCCCACGACCCCGCCCCAGTTCGAGGGGCTGTTGTAGGAAAAAAGGCTTATCGCCGCGTAGAGCGCCAGCGCAAGGAGTGCTATCCCTAAAATCTCCTGCTTAAGGCCTTTCGCGTTATCCTTCGAATTTCTGGAATCGGCTCTGGGTCTGGCCATCTTCTCCGGCTTTATGAAATCGGCTAAAAGGCCTTGAACTGTTTGCTGAGCGTTATGGACTGGTACTGGTATGATGAGCCGATCTTCGGGCCGTAGACCTTCTCTGGAATCTCCATCATCTTCTCGAAATGGAGCTTGCAGAAGGTCTGGCCGTGGCAGATCATGAAGGGCACATCGTGCGCGCGCACCTCCAAGACAGCCTTCGTGCCCTTGACCTCGCCCTTTAGCCCGTAGCCGAAGCCCGGGTCGAAAAAGCCGGCGTAGTGCGTCCTGAGTTCCCCGCTCCCGGCCTCGTAAGCGACCATCTCAGCGGCGTACCTCGGAGGCACGCGTATCTTCTCCTTTGAGCTTAGGATGTAGAATTCCTCCGGCTCGAGTATAAGGACGCCCTTCGGGTTCCTCTGTATAGGGTCCCAGAAGTCAGCGATATTATAATGGTTCCTCTTGGTCAAATCAACAACATGGCTGTTCCTCTTCGATTTGTAGCCCACTATCCCGGTATTCGCGTCCCCGCTAAGATCAACGGACATGAAAAGGCCTTTTGAGATCCTTACCTCCTCAGAGGTTAAATGGTCGTCCCCGTTATATAGAAGGCGGGAGTCCCTGTGCAGCGCCCTTAGCTTTGAATCCGACAGCGCGCACTCCCCGCTCAAGAGCCTCAGCTGCACGAGCGAGAGCCCTTCTTTGACTTTGATCGTGAACGAGCGCGGCATCACCTCGAGGAAGAGTTTGCCCTTGTATCCGCAGGCGATGTCGTCGAAGCGCGGGTTCCTGTCGGTCAAGACCCTCGCGAATATGTCG
>JAUSLB010000320.1 GCA_030646655.1 Deltaproteobacteria bacterium
AGTCCATCTGCTTCGTTGGCATCAAAGCTCGTCACTGCGGCGTAGCGGCTAACTACGCCTCGTTCCTCGCTCCCCTATTTCATCGGGGGCCTCGCATCTGGAGTTTTTTCAGCAGCCTGAACAATCTTCGAGTTTTTCCGCAAACTGCTAAATGGATAATACCGGATTATTATTGCCCAAAAAACCATCGAGGTCAAAGCTTTTTCCCGGCCTCCCGAGGGCGTATGAGTCTGTTTTCCAAGCTGTTTTTAATCGGGTGCTCGGCGGAATCCCGCCCTTTTAAGGGCGGGTCAAAGCCGAGCTATATAAAAGGCAATGACCTTACCGACAATCCCCGCCATTTATGGCGGGGTAATTGCATTTGACATGCTCCCGTTGTTTTGACATAATTTTAGTGCTTTTTCACAAGCTGAGGAAAAAGAACTATGCTCCACGGAAAAAAGATAGTCGTAGTCCTCCCGGCGTACCACGCAGAGAAGACCCTCCTTAAGACATACAACGATATCCCTTTCGATATAGTTGACGATGTGGTGCTCGTTGACGACTGCTCGAGCGACAATACGGTAGCCGAGGGCAAAAGGCTCGGGATAAAGAATATCGTAGTCCACGACAAAAACACCGGCTACGGCGGGAACCAGAAGACATGCTACAAAGAGGCGTTGAGGCTCGGGGCCGACATAGTCGTAATGGTCCACCCGGATTACCAGTACGCGCCAAAGCTCATCACGGCGATGGCCTCGATGATAGCCTCAGGCGAGTACGACGCGGTACTCGGCTCGAGGATCCTGGGCACAGGGGCGCTTAAAGGGGGGATGCCCTTCTATAAATATGTCTCGAACAGGTTTCTGACCCTTGCGGAGAACCTTCTGCTAAAGGAGAAGATATCCGAGTATCATACGGGCTACCGCGCCTTCAGCAGAGAGGTGCTTGAAAAAATACCGCTCCTTGAGAACTCGAACGATTTCGTATTCGACAACCAGATGCTCGCGCAGGTCATCTACTTCGGCTTCAGGATCGGCGAGATAAGCTGCCCCACGAAATACTTTACCGAGGCCTCTTCCATCAACTTCCGCAGAAGCGTAATCTACGGCTTCGGCGTCCTTTCCACAGCCCTTAAATTCAGGCTCCAGAAGATGGGCCTGAAGGAATCCCCCATCTTCGATAAGAACGGGAAAGGGCTTAAGTAAGATTACTTGTAGCCGAGCTTCTCAGCCTTCCCCTTAGCCTCAAACGCCTTTTGGTCCTCGCCAAGCCCGGAATAAGCTATGCTTAAAAAATTGTAAGCCGCGGGGATATCCGGGTCTATCCTTATCGCCTCGTTAAAATCTTCGGCCGCGCCTTTGAAATTCCCGAGCTTGAGGTTGGCAAGCCCCCTGTTGTAGTAGGCCTCCATAAATCCGGGCTTAAGCTCAAGGGCCCTGTTAAAGTCCTCTATAGCCTTGGCGTACTCACCGAGCCCGTTGTATGCGCCCCCCCTGTTCACATAGGAATCCGCAAAGCCGGGGTTGAGCGCGATCCCCGCGGTATAGTCCCCGATAGCCTTATCCAGAAGGCCCTTGTCCTCGTACGCCATGCCACGGTTTATGTATGCGATGGGGACGGTCCTGGGGAATAGCCCTATCTCGTATGACCAGAAGGATACCTCATCCTTCCATATGCGGGTCTGCTTAATCGTCAGGCCCATGAGAAATACGGAGATGATAAAAAAGACGGCTATTATCGCGGGGCGCAGATTCTTTGCCCTTTGATACAGCCGCGCGCCTCCCGCCCCTGCCAGAAGCGCGATAGAGATCCCCGGCAGGTATGTGTATCTGTCGGCAGCCGCCTGTCCGCCCGCCTGCACTATGCCGATAACAGGCAGGAGCGTTATTAAATAGTAGAGCCATGCAAGGAGGAATATCCTCTGTTTTTTAAATATGAGAATGGAGAAGACCGTTATAGCCGCGAATACGGCGATGGGCAGAAGGTATTCTGATGAGAGCGGGTCTATGCCTGTCGGTCTCGGGTAGTACGGGGCAAGGCCAAAGGGCATAATCGTCTTATATAGATAAAATATGCAGGTCCGTATGGCTGAGAATACCCTTGTGTAGAAAGAATATCTCTCAAGAGAGACTATCGCCCCGCCCCCCTTCTGGGCCCAGAAGGTCAAGAGGGCTGATGCCCCGCTTAAAATAAAAAAAGGGATCTTCTCGATCAGGGGCCTTGCGGCACTTTTCTTAAATCGCCCGGCAGGATAAAAATCTATTATGAGGAGGACGAAAGGCAGGGTTATCGCCATCGGCTTGCTCATCAGGGCGAGGGCGAATAGGGCGAGGGAGGCGAGGTAGGCCCCCTTGCTTAATCCCTTTGCGTATCCAATGTAGGAATAGACGCTTAAAAGGAAGAAGAACGCGCATAGCACATCCTTCCTCTCGGATACCCACGCTACCGACTCCACCCTCAAAGGGTGGACGCCGAAAAACAGGCCCGCCAGAAAAGAGGCCCCTAAAGCCTCCTTTAATCCCAGGCCCTCGTTAAATTTCAAAAGGCTAAAAACTACAAGAGATACAAGGAAGGTATCTGCGGAATGGAGGACTATGCTCGTCAAGTGATGGCCAGCCGGATTAAGGCCCCAGAGCTTGTAGTCAACAGCATGGGATACCATCGTAAGCGGGTGCCAGTTCGCCACAGCCGGGGAGGTAAAAGCCCATATAATGAAATCAAAATCGAGCGAGCGTATCTTTAGGTTATTAAGGACATACGCCGGGTCGTCCCAGTTTACAAACCCGTTTGAGAGCGCCGGGACATATAAAAGGAATGTTATAAGGGCTAAGATGAGGAATGGAAAAGTCGGCGCGGCTTTTTGGGTTGGAAGACGCATTTAAGATTTTCAGCGCGGGAAAGCGGCCCTGAGCCTTCTCTCGCCTGCTTTCAGTTCTTTTTATTCTTTCGCAGGATGCTGAAAAAGTCCGTCCTGGACTTTTTCAACCGCGATTTGGCCGGACTGCCTCCGTCCAATCCTTACAAATTGCTCGACTTTTTTAGTATCGTAATTGCACAATCCATACACAGGAGCGGATTGTGGCTGGCAAGGAAATTTTTCGTTGATATAGCTCGCCTTATCACTTCGTGAGCCGGCGAGCATCCAGAG
>JAUSLB010000321.1 GCA_030646655.1 Deltaproteobacteria bacterium
CCCTCTTATGTCCGACGCCTTGACATTTTTGAAATATCCGAGGCTGATGGAAGTCCCGAGCCCCTCGAAGCCCTTCAGGTCAGCCTCGTCCTCTGGGTAGTTGGCGATAAGTATCGAAGGCACGCCCATGTACGCGAGCTCGTATATCGTAGTGCCTACCGCGCTATAAGCTATGTGGGAAGACGCTATTACGGGCGCCATGTCCCTGACGTTCTCCAAGAACCTGAACCGCAGGTCCCCTGAGGTCATAAAGCCCTCCAGAGCGGCTGACGGAGTCGCGGCAGGGCCTATGACGACCGTAGCCTCGACGCCCTCAAGCTCCCTTAATGCCTCCACGACCTTTTCGGTGATATTATTCGGGTCTGCCCCGCCCATAGTCACAAGGACCTTCAGGGGGAGCGAATAGCTTATGGATTTTTTTATCCTTGAAAAGTTATCGCCTATGACGAGGTAATCCCTTCCGGCGATACTGCCGCCCTGGATATTGCGGCCCGGCAGGGCTGAGGGGATTATCACCCTGTCAGCGAGCCGGGCGGCGCCGGTATTGTTGTCGATAAGGACTACCCTTTTGCCGCTGTCTTTTAAAAGGCGCGCCTTATCGCTTACGTCTTTCTTCGTATCTATGACCACTACCCCGCTTGAGAGTTTGCACCCGCAGTCGGACTCGATAGGGCAGGTGATATGGTAGTAGTTGGCGGCCTCAAGGCGCTCTATTACCGCGCGGTCGTTATTTACGAGGAAATGGAACGGCACGCCGAGGGAGTCGAGCGAGCGGGCGATATTGATGCAGCGCATTAAATGCCCCATCCCGATGGACGCCCCGCCCTCTGTCCAGAATGTCACGCCGTCAGACATGCCCTCTTTTCCTCCCTTATCCTGCTCCCGCCTTTTACTTCGAGCGCGAGCTTTAAGGTCCTGTACCCCTCTTTCAGGTCGATGGACGGCCTCTGCTTTTTCTCTATGCACTCGAGGAAATGCCTCATCTCCTTCACATACATCGTATTCGTCTCGAAAAGGACCCGCTCTGAGCCCCACCTGCCGGTATCGGCTTGGAAGAGCTCTATCTCTCCGTCGAGGATATTGCACCGTATAGTCCCCTCTTCCCCGGCTATTACGAGCCTGTGCTGGTTGGCCCTCTGGAGAAAATCCGTCTGCCAGCTCACATAGACCCCGCTCGAAGTCCTGAAGATCCCGAGGGCTATATCCTCCGCGTCCATCTCAAGCGAGCTTACCTTGTCAACGAACGACATAACCTCATCCGCCTCTCCGAAGAGCCACCTGATGTTATCAAGCCCGTGTATGCTCGTAAGCACAACGCCTCCGCCAAGCGACCTGTTCGCCGCGTATTCGCGCCTGTAGTCTGCGTCAGGGTGCCAGTCCGGGAGGTAATGGCCGCCGAAATAGTTCGCGTGAAAGACCCTGCCGACGGCCTTTGAGGCCATAAGCTCCTTTATCCTGAGCAGCACGGGATGGAACCTGTAGCACATGGCCATCATCGCCACTATCCCTTTATCGGAGGCGGCCTTCTCAAGCTCGACGCACCCTTCGAGCGTATGCGAGAGGGGTTTTTCCATGAGGATGTGCACCCCCCTTTTTGCAAGCTCAAGGGCGTTATCGAGGTGCATGGACGAAGGCGTGCAGATAACGGCCGCCTCAGGCCTTGCCTTCAGGGCGTCGCTGAGGTTATTCGTGAGGACAGGGTTAATAAGCCCTGATGAGGCATTGGCAAGGGCCTCGCCATTCGGGTCGCAAAGGATGAAGTTCCTCATGCCGAGGGCCCTAAGGTTCTTAAGATGCCTCCTGCCTATCGAGCCGCACCCTAAAACGAGCGTCTTAAGTTCAGTAATCATATCCTCACCTGTCCTTATGTTTTAATCCCTCACTGAGGGTTCAATTCCCCGAAGCTTGCTTCGAGACTTTTTCAGCATAGAGGACTTCGGTACCTCGCAGCTTGCTGCGGGGAGGTTCATTTTCTCTGCCTGAATACGACCCCGACAGGCTCGCCTTCCAAAAACCGCGCCGGCTCGCCGCTCTCTATCGCCACTTTTAAGAACTCAATCGCCTCGCATGAGGCGGCTATGGTCTTTTCTATGTCCTCTTCGGTATGCGAGTAGCTTATAAATACGGGCCCGCCGAAGAGGATGCCTCTTTTAATCGTCTCCTGAAGGAATATGCTTCTTAAAAGGAGGTCTTCTTCGCCTTTTTTATTCTTGACCGAGATGCCTCCCCTCGGAGGCTTGCCGGTTATCCTGAAATCAATGCCGGACTTTTCAGCGAAATTATTTATCCCCCTATGTAGCTTCCCGCCCTTATCCCAGATGTGCGGGATAACGGGCTTGGATAAAAGCTCCTTTATCGTGGCCTTCGCGGCGGCAAGCCCGACGGTATCGCCGGAGTATGTCATCGAGAAGAAGACCTCGTTCAATTCCTTCATGAACTCCTTTTTCCCGACAAGCGCCGAGACGGCGAAGCCGTTCGCCATGCCCTTGCCGAAGCAGGCGAGGTCGGGCGTGACCTTGTAGTGCTTCTGCGCCCCGCCGATCGAGTACCTGAAGCCCGTGACTATCTCATCGAGTATAAAGAGCGCCCCGTTCTTGTTGGCAACCTCCTTTGCGAGCTGGAGGAAGTTCTTTCCGTTTTTGTCGATTACAGGGTCGGTGCCCGGCACTTCCATGATCACGCACGCGATATTGCCCGGGTTTTCCGCAAAGGCCTTCTCCAAAGACCCTATGTTGTTGTATTCAAACGGGTGCATGAGGGCAGCAAGGACCTTCGGTATCCCCTTATTCCTCGGGGTCGTCACAGCGTACCAGTCCTGACACCCGTGGTAGCCGCAGTAAGCGATATGCTCCCTGCCCGTGTACGCCCTCGCCGCCTTTACGGCCGCGCTCGTGACATCGGCGCCGTTCTTTGCGAACCTTACCATCTCGGCGCAGGGTATGACGGATGCGAGAAGCTCCGCTACCTCGACCTCTAGAGGGTGCATGAGTGTAAATGTCGTCCCCTCCCTTATCTGCCTGATTACGGCCTCGACAACAGGCGCGTAATCGTAGCCGAGAAGTATCGGCCCGAGAGCGAGCGGGTAGTCTATGTAGCGGTTGCCGTCAACATCCCATACATGCGCGCCCTTTCCCTTTTTAAGGTATTTTGGCGTGACCCCCCTTACGAACTGGTCAGGGCCTTTACTTAAGGTCTGCGTGCCGGCGGGTATAAGCCTTATCGCACGCTCCCACAGCTCTTCAGAAATCGGGAATGAATTTTCCAGAACCCTCATCTATCCGCTCCTAAGTTTTGGTTTAAGCTATCCTCTTTGCCGCCGCGTCCTGTTTCAGGGACCTCGCGTACCCCTCGTTCCTCGCAGTATCCGAGTTGATCTTCAGTAGATCGGGCCTCGATTCGAGGAACCTTAAAATATCTTCGCAGTGGAAGACCTCCTCGGCCGGGCCCATGCCCTCGAATATCTTTGTTACAAGCATGAGGTCTTTCTCATCGTCTACCGTCCAGCGCATGCGGGACAGGTCCCTCGGGCTTTTTATCTTATGGAGGCGGAAGACCTCGGGGTTCTTCCAGATGTAGGGCGTCACATGCTCTCTTTCTGATGCGAGGGCCGCCTCCCTGTGCGCTTTTGCGAGCGCATCAAAGGAAAAGACCTCGGCGTCAAGCCCGTCAGGGAAGCTCGGGTCTATGCTCACATGGTCAAAAGAGCCCTCTGAGAACTTTTTTATCGCCCTGTCAACGAGGGCAGGGTCTATAAGCGGGCAGTCTGAAGTTACCCTTACGATGGTCCTCGCGCCGAACTCCTTCGCGGCCTGATAGTACCTATCAAGCACGTCATTTAGGCTGCCCCTGTAAAAACGGATGCCGTGCAAAGTGCACCACTCCTCTATGATATCGTCAGAGGCCTCGGTCGTAGTCGCTATGACCGTCTCATCTATAAATTCGGATGATTTAAGCCTGTTGACCACATGCCAGAGTATGGGTCTGCCGCATACGGGCTTCATCACCTTGGACGGGAGCCTCGTAGAGCTCATCCGCGCCTGAACGATTGCTATTACAGGCTCTATCACGGGGGCTGCGACCGGCCTTTCTAAAGGCATATATCCTCCCTCTTAAGGGGCATGTCCTTTTTTAAGTCTTTCAGGGCGGTCTTGCCGACAACCCCTTCGAGGTCCCTCGGCTCAAGGCCAAAGGCGTGGCGCACAAGCTTTAGCATCGAAGGCTCGATAACAGTGCCCTTCCTTATGTCGACCTTCGCGTATATGCTCCTCCTCGCGCCGACCCTCTCGCCCATCTCGTGCTTTGAGGGCTGTTTCACCCCGTCCCCGAGGGCCTTCTCAAGGTTCCTTATCTCTGAGACCATTGTTTTGAACTCTTCCACTTCCATCGCGTATGGATGGTCAGGGCCTTCGAGGTTTCTGTCGAATGTTATGTGCTTTTCTATTATCGAGGCGCCGAGCGCAACAGCCCCGAGCGGGACGGTATTGCCGGGCGTATGGTCTGAAAACCCTACAGGGCATTTGAAGTTCTCTTTCAGGGTGACCATGCTCCTTATGTTCACCTCTTCGTATGAGGGCGGGTATAAAGAAGCGCAGTGGAGCAGCGCGATCTCATTATTCCCCTCCCCTGTTAAGAGCTTAACGGCCCTGTTGACCTCGCTTAGGTAAGACGCGCCTGTCGAGAGTATCACCGGTTTTCTATACCGGGCTACCTGTTTTAAAAGGAGATCGTTGGTGAGGTCGCCCGAGGCTATCTTAAAGGCCTCGACCCCGATTTCCTGAAGGAGCCGGGCCCTGTCCTCATCGAACGGGGCTGAGAGGAAGGTAATGCCGGCCTTTTTTGAGAACTCCATGAGGATATAGTGCCAGTCCTCCGGGACGGCAAGCCTTTCGATCACGGGATATGCAGGATGCGGCACCCATTTGCCGCTGTCATCGGGCCTAAGCCTGTTTATAAGCCCTTCAGCCGTGAACGACTGCAGCTTTATAGCGTCGGCGCCGGCGTGCTTCGCGGCCTTTATGAGGTCCTTAGCCTTATTCAAGTCCGAGTCGTGATTGGAGCCTATCTCGGCTA
>JAUSLB010000002.1 GCA_030646655.1 Deltaproteobacteria bacterium
AACCCGGCTGATAAGATAATCTACCCTGCCGCCTCCTCTATGGCCTTATAGGCAAGCTCAATAGCCTCATCTATCTTTTCCGGGTTTGGCCCGCCCGCTTGCGCGAGGTCTTCCTTGCCCCCGCCTTTGCCTCCGACAGCCGGGGCGATCCTCTTAATTATCTCTCCGGCGCTGAACCTCTTTGTCAGGTCTCTTGTCACCGCCGCAAGGAGAAGGGCCTTCGTGTCCTGCTGGGAGGCGAGCACCACAATACCAGAGCCGAGCTTGGCCCTCAGTGTATCCGCCATCTCGCGCAGCTCCTTCGCGTCGCCTGCCTCGACCTTTGCCGCGAGCACGCTTACGCCCTTTATCTTTTTTACCCTGTCGAGTATCTCCCCTGCCGCCGTATGCTTGCCCTTGCCTTTGAGCTTTTCGATCTCTTTTTCAAGCTCCCTGCCCGCCTCAAGGAGCTTTTTTATCTTTTCAGGCACATCGCCTTTGGGCACCTTAAGCAGCCTCGCGCTCTCTTTTAAAGTCTCCTCTGCCTTTGACACGAGTTCGAAAGCGCCCTCGCCGGTCGTGGCCTCGATCCTCCTTACGCCGGAGGCTACAGAGCTTTCAGCCGTAATCTTTATCAGCCCGATATCGCCGGTCCTCCCTACATGCGTTCCTCCGCATAGCTCCGCGCTTACGCCGGGGATTTGCACCATCCTGACCGTATCGCCGTATTTTTCGCCGAAGAACGCCAGCGCGCCCCGCTCTACAGCCTCTTTATAGGGAAGGACATCGGTTTTTACCTCGATATTGGCAAGCACTACCCTGTTCGCCTCCTCCTCGATCTTTTTTATCGTCTCCGGGCTTAACGCCTCGAAGTGATTGAAGTCGAAGCGGAAGTAATCAGGGGCCACGAGAGAGCCGGCCTGCCTTACATGCGGGCCCGCGGTTTTCCTTAAGATAGCGTGGAGTATGTGGGTGGCCGTATGGTTCCTCCGCGTGGCGTTCCTCTTCTCCCTGTCAGGGACAAGCTCTGCGGCGTCATCAACGGATATCGAGCCGTCCTCGACTTTGCAGTAGTGGACGATGAGGTCGCCTATAAGCTTTTTCGTGTCAGTCACTTTGACGCTGAAGCCCTTTCCGACGATAACGCCGGTGTCTCCGACCTGACCGCCGGACTCCGCGTAGAACGGCGTTTCTTCCGTGATTATCTCGACCGAATCGCCGTCAAACGCGCTCTCAGCGCTTTTGCCGTCCTTGATTATGTAGAGAACCCTCGATGATACGGCCTCCATGTGATAGCCGACGAAGCGCGACTTAAGCCCGGCGTTCGAAAGGTTCCTGTAGAGCTCCTGTGCGGATTTGCCCTCCTCCATGCCCCTCCACGAGGCGCGGGCAAGCCTTCTCTGCTCATCCATATATTTCGAGAACCCCGCCTCGTCCACAGACATCCCATCTTTCCTTATGATATCGGCCGTAAGGTCGATGGGGAAGCCGAAGGTGTCATAGAGCTTAAAGGCGATATCGCCTGGGATTACCTTCTCTTTCCTCTCCTTTAATATCCTGACCTCTTCATCAAGGAGGCTTAGGCCCCTCTCCAAAGTCTCGAAGAACCTCTCCTCCTCGCCTTTTGTGGCGCGCGATACCAGCTCCTTTGCCCTTATTATCTCAGGGTAAACCCCTCCCATATGCTCGATTACCTTTTCATTCACCTTGTAGATGAACGGCTCTTTTAAGCCTAAGGACCTCCCGTGGCGCGCGGCCCGCCTTATAATCCTGCGAAGCACATAGCCTCTGCCTTCGTTTGACGGCAGCACCCCGTCAGCCATAAGGAAGGTTATCGCCCTCGAATGGTCGGCTATGGCTTTGATCGAGATGTCGTTATCCGCGTTCGAGCCGTAGCGAACGCCGGCGAGCTCTTCTATATAGTTTATGATAGGCATGAAAATGTCGCTGTCGTAGTAGGACTTTTTGTCCTGCATTACGGCACAGAGCCTCTCAAGCCCCATGCCCGTGTCTATGCTCTGCTTTGGAAGTGGCGTAAGCTTGCCGTCCTGTGAGCGGTTGTACTGCATGAATACGAGGTTCCATAATTCGAGAAATCTGTCGCAGTCGCAGCCCACGGCGCATTCGGGCCTGCCGCAGCCAACTTCAGCGCCCTGATCGATAAGTATCTCAGAGCAAGGCCCGCAAGGGCCCACATCGCCCATCGACCAGAAGTTGTCCTTCTCGCCCATCCTTACGATGCGCTCGTCCGGCAGTTTCGCCTTCCTCTTCCAGATCTCGGCGGCCTCGCCGTCTGTCTCGAATATCGTGACCCAGAGCCTGTCCTTGGGCAGCTTCATCTCGTTGGTGAGAAAATCCCACGCGAACTCTATCGCGCCCTCCTTGAAGTAATCGCCGAAGGAGAAGTTCCCGAGCATCTCGAAGAAGGTATGGTGGCGCGCGGTCCTGCCGACATTCTCAAGGTCGTTGTGCTTGCCGCCCGCCCTCATGCACTTCTGGCATGATGCCGCCCTCTTATAATCCCTTATCTCCTCCTCAAGGAAGACGCCCTTGAACTGCACCTTGCCGGCGTTGGTGAACAGGAGAGTCGGATCGTCCTTGGGGATCAGGCACGAAGAGGGGACTATCGTATGCCCGTTCCTCGCGAAATAGTCGTGGAACCTTTTTCTTATCTCAGAGGA
>JAUSLB010000012.1 GCA_030646655.1 Deltaproteobacteria bacterium
CTTTCGACCGTTATCCAGCCGCCGTGCTGTTTTACTATCCCATAGACGACCGACAGGCCGAACCCCAAGCCCTTTCCGGGCTCTTTAGTCGTAAAGAAGGGCTCGAAGATGCGCGCCACGAACTCTTTTTTTATGCCCATGCCGGTATCTGAGACGATGAGCTTCACCGCCTCGCCCGGCCGCGCGTCGGTTATTTTTTTTGCGTCCTCCTCGCTTAAGACCGCGTTCTCAGTCCTTATGGTGAGCTTGCCTCCCTGCGGCATCGCGTCTTTGGCGTTCAGGGCCAGGTTCATTATGATCTGCTCGATATTGCCGATATCGGCCCTGACGCTCCAGAGGCCGGGGGCAAGCCCGGTCGATATCGTTATCTCCTCTCCGATAAGGCGGCTTATCATCACAAGGAGGTCCTCTATGACCTTATTGATATTGAGCGGCACGAGCTCGAACGGCTGGCCCTTGCTGAAAAGGAGGAGCTGCCTTGTCAGTTTTGACGCGAGCATGACGGATAAGATTATGCCGTTGAGCCTTCCGTAGAGCGGGTCTGATTTGTCGACCCCCTCGATAGCAAGCTCAGCGTTGCCCCTTATCGCCGTAAGGATATTATTAAAGTCGTGGGCTATGCCGCCGGCGAATTTCCCTATGGCCTCCATCTTCTGCGACTGTGTAAGCTGCGCCTGTATAAGCTCCCTTTCCCTCTCGGCCTCCTTCCTCTCGGTTATGTCGCGTATCATGCCTGTAAAGTTTACCGCCCCGGCCACGGTAAAGCTGTTTAGCACGAGCTCTATGGGGAACTCCTCCCCGTTTTTCCTTAATGCCTCGAACTCAAGGACCTTCCCCTGAATGGCGCTTATCCCGGTCTCGAGGAAGGACTTAAGCCCTATAGAGTGGCGCCCCCCGTATCTTTCGGGCATGAGGTGTATTACCTTTAAGCCCAACATCTCGCCACTTGAGTACCCGAATATCCTCTCGGCGCTGGGGTTACAGTCTATGATCCTGTCTTCCGCGTCAGCCACTATTATGGCGTCAAAAGCGGTATTGTGTATCTGGCGGTACCTCCGCTCGCTCTCTTTTAGCGCCCTCTCGGTCTTTTTCCTCTCTGTTATGTCCTCGCCCGAGCTTAAGACCCCTATAATCCTGCCGTCCTCCTTAAGGATTGAATTGTGCCATAGTATGATGTTCTCTCCGTCGTATCTCGTAACTACCGGGTTCTCGTAGTAGCCTACGGCCTCTTCCTCCCCGGCCATGAGCCTTAAAAAGACCGTCCTTACCTCTTCCCTTATCCTTTGAGGGATGAAGCCCTCGAACCAGTCCTTGCCGACAATCTCACCCTCGTCGTACCCGAGGACCTCAGAGCCTCTCCTGTTTATTAGCGCCACCTTCCCGTCTTTATCGAGGACGAGGACGATAACAGCCGCGACCTCAAGGTATTTGCGCAGTTTCTCCTTCTCCCCCGTCAGGTCCGCCTCGGCGCTCCTGCGCTCATTCACCAGAAGTATCAGCGGGCGGAAGAGGAAGAGGTAAAGGACGGGCAAGAGCATCAGGATAAGGAGCGTTGAATCGAGGAGGGCGTGGAGTATGGGCTTTTCGGACACCAGCGGGAAATAGATGAACGCGAACATTACGGCGGTCTCGGCCACGAATATGGAGAGGGCCGTTATAATAAGTATCCTTACAGGGGACTCGTACGGCTCGACCCCCCTCTTTCCCGCAAGGCGGACCGCAGGGCGGAAGATGATGAAGTAGAGGACAGGCAGAAGCATCATTAACAGAAGCACGGGGTCGATTATGGGTTTGAGCCACTCCGGGGGGGAGAGGAGGGACAGTATGACCATAACAATGCTTTCAGCCACGAAGATCGATACCGCGGAGCCCGCAAGCACAAGGGTAGCGAACCTGTAAGGCCTCTCGCCTTTTTCCTCCATCAGGCCGGATAAGGGCCGGAAGAGGAAGTAATAGAGTATGGGGGAGAGGAGCAATACTAAAAGTGCGGGGTCAAGTATAGGCTTTATCCACTCAGGGGGCGAGAGGAAATACATGATCACCATCACGAGGGCCTCGGCTATGAATATCGAGCCCGCCATCGTGGCAAATATCCCTGAGGGTGAGCGGAACGGCCTCATCCCGGCTACCGTCTTGCCAAGCTCCCCTTTGTTTTTCCCCTTTCCGTCCATCTAAGCCTTTCTTATAAGTATACGCCTGAAATCCCTATTTGAATTATACACTAAATTAATATGGGGCCGTAAGGTATATGTCTCAGGGTCTGCTTCTTCACTTGACACATTTCAATTGTTTATGTAAAGTCAGAAAAAGTTTAAAAGAGGAGGGTTAGATGAAGAGATTTGCCTTTTTGCTTCCTTTGCTCATGCTCCTTCCTTCAAATGCGCTCGGCTACCCTAACGGCACGCCTTTTTATGTGACGGATACGTCGCCCTTTTGCGCCTCCTGCCACTCGGCTGTAAAAGCGGAATACATGCCCGAGTTCCCGGCGGAAGCCGCGAATAAGGAGCTGCCTGAGAATAAGCACTATGCTCTTGTGCGCATGAGCGCCCCGCCCTCTCCATATTTGGAGCTTACTGACGAGCAGAAAGGGAAGATTATCAACGACGCCAAGCTCATCGATTCGAACTCTACGGTATCTGTAAGCGGACCCCGGAGGGTCAAGGCAGGCGGCGAGGTAAAGATTATCGTCAAAGCCAAAGGCGGCAACGGCCCTGTTATAGGCGTTATGCTCGTTGACAGGGCGTTAAGGTTCCAGTCCCGGCCCATAGCATCTGAGGGATGGACGATAGCCGGCGAGCCCGAGGTAAAAGGGCAGGACGGGAAGGCCCAGAAGACCTGGCTTGAGCGGAGGATAAAGGGCCTGCCGAGGAACCTTAATTTCATTCTCATCGAGAACCAGAGGTTCGACCCGGAAAAGAATATTTATCCCGAAGGCGTTGTTACCTATACGGTAAAGGCGCCTCAATCGCCGGGCTCTTACAGCCTTGCCGCGGCCTTCCTCTACGGGACTGAGAATGCTGACAAGGCGGGCTTTTTCCAGAGGCCGTCGGGCAGGATACTTTTTTCGGAAGAGATAAAGGTGCAGGTGGAATAGGAATTGAACTAGCAGGCTGCTGAAAAAGTCCATCTGCTTCGTTGGCATCAAAGCTCGTCATTGCGGCGTATACACAAAATACGCCTCATTCCTCGCTCCTCTATTTCATCGGGGCCTCGCATCTGGAGCTTTTTTAGCAGCCTGAACAAATTTTGAGTTTTTCCGCAAACTGTTAGATGGCTGTTGAAAAACAGCCTGCTAAGGCAATCCTGATAGACGGCTGATACGCCTTTTAAGGAGGGCCAGAAATAAAAAAGGCCCCCACTCCCTTGGGAGTGGGGGCCTTTAACATCTATAGCCTGTCAGGTTGCGGGCAATTTGTAAGGATTTGGACGGAGGCAGCCCGGCCAAATCGCGGTTGAAAAAGTCCGGGACGGACTTTTTCAGCGTCCTGTTAGACCCTGAACCTCCGTATGGTTTCCTGAAGCCCCTTTGAGAGCTGCGCCAGAACGGAAGCGGAGCCCGTTATCTGCTCTGTGGCGGCGGAGCTGTCCTTCGACACCGACGCCACAGCCCCTATGTCCATGCTTATCTGCTCTGAGACGTTGGAAAGCTGGTTTGTGGCCGTGGCTATCTGCTCGACCATCGAATGGAGGTTCTTTACGCTGTCCACGATGTCATGGAGCGCTTTTCCGGCCTGCGACGAGAACTGCACCCCGTCGCTGACCTTCTTTCTGCCTTCATCCATCGACACTATGGCGGCCTGAACCTCGTCCTGAATCGATTTGATCATGTTGTTTATCTGCAATGTCGATTTCGCCGTCCTCTCGGAGAGGTTCCTTACCTCGTCGGCGACCACGGCGAAGCCGCGGCCCTGATCCCCGGCCCTGGCGGCCTCTATCGCGGCGTTAAGGGCAAGGAGGTTAGTCTGCTCGGCTATCTCATTAATGACGCCCACGATCTTGCCGATCTGCTGGGAGCGCTCGCCGAGGGACTCCACCCTCTTGGCGAGCCCATGCACCATCTCGGAAATCGCCTGCACTTCCTTTATGGACCTCTCTACTATATGCTCGCCCTGCTGAGCGAGGTTAGTAGTCTTGGTGGCCGTAGAGGCGATCTCGGAGGTGTTCCTCGCTATCTCGATTATAGTGTGGGACATCTCCTCGGAGGATGTGGCTATCAGGGTAGCCCTGTTTGCCTGCTCGCCTATGCCCTTAGACATGTGCTCGGAGCCCTTTTTTATCTCGCCGCTCGCCTCAGTCACCTTGTCGGCGGCATCCTCCACATCTGTCACCATCTCCTTCAATTTCCCTACCATGTTCTTCATGGCGGCGTGGAGGTGGGATATCTCGTCCTTTGACTTTATATCAGGAAGATCAACGCTTAAGTCCCCGTCAGCGACCTTCTTTGTGGCTTCTGTTATAAGGAGAAGCGGCTTTGTTATCCTGTCTGAAGCCACTAATATCACGACGACCGCGGTAGCGAGCGTCATAAAGACCGTAAGGAAGATGGTCTTTTTTATCTTAACGAGGGAGGTTTTCCCCTCAAGCAGCTCGGAGTATGATTTAATCTGCGCAACGGACCAGTTGAAGGTGGAAAGGGGCTTATAGACTATGTAGTGCGTCTCCCCGTTCATCTCAAAGGTGCCGTGGCCTGATTTGCCGGCCTTCATCTCGCTTATTATCCCTTTGAAGGCCTCGTCGGGGGAGATGGTGTTAATGGAAGGGAGGTAGTCCTTGAGGGACTGCTCGTCTTCCACTGACTGACCGCTCTTTAGGTTGATGTCTACGGCCTTTTTGCTGTCAGCGACTACCATGCCGAGCGGGTCGAGGACGAAAGTCCTTCCGACAGCGTTCTTGGCGACTATCTCCTGAAAGTAGGATATAGGGATCTCAAAATGGTAAAAGCCCGGCTTTGTCCCGTCATCCAGGACTACGGGCGAGGTGTAGGAGAAGACCCACTTCTTGGCGTCAGCGGACATATAGGGGTACTCGACATGGAACTCTCCCTTATTGAGCTTGAAGGACGGCTCAAAGAAGGGCGCCTCGTTTTCCTCGCTCGAGAAGTCGTCTTCGGGGGCGATCTGCCTTAGGGTTATCCTCGAGTGCTCCTGGCCTGTCCTGTCTATTACGCAGGTCTCTTCCACAGGGAACTTGCTCTGGACAAAGAGCGTCCAGTCGTCGATCTTGCTCTTAAGCCTCTTCTGCTCAGGGCTGAACTGTATCACCTTCTTTGAGTTGTAACGGTTCCCGCTCCGTGTTTCCCTTAGCGCGAAGTATTCCTTGAAAACAGGGTAATGGAGCGCGAAGACGAGCTCGCTGCCCGCTTTCTCGTGGAAGGCTGATATCTGGTTTGAGACCTGCTCGATCTCGTTCTCCATGGACTTTATCGCGTTCCCGACTACGGCGGTCTCGGTCGTCTTAAAGTTAATGTAGCTGTTCACGCTCAGGCCCACGAGTATCAGGATCACGAAAATCAAGAGGAATTTATGCTTAATCTTCACGGCTAAGATCCTCCTTTTTTAATCAGGCTTTTAATCGGGTGCCCGGCGCAGTCCCGCCCTTTTAAGGGCGGGTCAAAGCCGAGCTATATAAAAGGCAATTACCTTGCCGACAATCCCCGCCATTTATGGCGGGGTAATTGAATAGCCCATGAATCTTTTAGACAAAAAAGGGCGGCATCGCTGTCCGCCGGCCTTCTTCCGGTTCATTTCAATTTCAAATACCTCTTCGGAAGAATAACCCAAACATTTAGTAAAAAATAAAGCAAGATATATGCCAGAGCGCCTATTGGATGATGAGGCGGGCCGAAAAAGCCCGGCAACCCATTGAATTAAAAGCGGTTTTTTTTAAGTCCCGGTTTATGGTAAACTTAAGCCGATATCCGGAGTCTGCCTGATGGATGCAGGGCCTTTGACGCTTTATGAATGCGTTTCTATTTTTAAATAACGCAGTTTGACAACGCATGGCTCAGGGGATATCCTTTAATCGGGTGCTCGGCGGAATCCCGCCCTTTTAA
Source organism: Deltaproteobacteria bacterium (assembly GCA_030646655.1). GTDB lineage: Bacteria > Desulfobacterota > GWC2-55-46 > GWC2-55-46 > GWC2-55-46 > JACRCL01. The sequence goes on from JAUSLB010000012.1 coordinate 6,053, forward strand.
GGGCGGGTCAAAGCCGAGCTATATAAAAGACAATTACCTTGCCGACAATCCCCGCCATTTATGGCGGGGTAATTGAATTTAAAAGACCCCCCCTATATTTAAAAGACGCGGGCAGGAAGCACCTCAAGTAATATTAGCCGAAAGCCGTTTGTAAAATAAATCCAAGAGGAGGCAAAAATGAAAAGGTTCGGGATTCTGGCGGTTGCGGTTGTGTTTGCTTTTACGGGGCTAATATCTTCCTGCAAGAAAAAGGAAGAGCAGCCCGCCCCGGGCGGGGCTGAGATGGGGACGATAGAGGCGAGCCCAGCGCCCGGCGGCGCAGAGGGTACAAAAGCCCCGGCAGGCCCCGCTGGAGGGGCCCAGACGACCGCGGCGCCTTCAGGCGGCGGAGCAAAATAGGCGATTGCGGAGATTTCGAGAAAAGACCTGCCTTGACCATAGCGCCCCTCCTTGTATTTTGGGCGCTTTCTTTATATGCGCATAGTGAAGCGGCTTGTCCAAGCACAGGCATTGGGCCTCCGCCCCGGATTGAGCCGAAGAAGCCCGCGGCCCCGGATCGGGAAGATTTTAAGGAAAGCTCGATAAGATGGCGGGCGCTTGCCAGACTGGACGAACTGCCATTCACTTCGGCCAAGCCGTGGCTGAAAAATCCCGGGGCGGACTTTTTCAGCTCCCCGTTAGGGCAGGCTCACGGCCGGGGCCAAAGGGGCATGGTCCCCGTCAATCGCAAAGGGCGGGCAATTGAAAAAGAGGATAAACATAGGGACCTCGGGCTGGCACTACGAGCACTGGAAGGGGCCTTTCTACCCGGAAAGGATACCCAACGGCAAGCTCCTTAAGTTCTACTCCGCTCGCTTCGACACCGTCGAGGTCAACAACTCCTTCTACAGGCTGCCTGACGAGAAGACCCTTATCCAGTGGAGGGATACGGCGCAGAAGGGCTTTATATTCTCGATAAAGGCGAGCAGGCTCATTACGCATATGAAAAAGCTGAAAGACCCGGCCAAGACGCTCCCTCCGCTGCTTGAGCGGATAGAGGTCTTAAAAGACAAGCTCGGGCCCATACTATTCCAGATGCCGCCGCGCTGGGGCTTGGACATTGAGCGGCTCGACGAGTTTCTCAATGCCCTCCCAAAAAAACACAGATACACATTCGAGTTCCGCGACGCCTCTTGGTTCGATGAGAGGGTCTATGAGAAATTATTCCGGCGCAATATCGCATTCTGCATGTACGACTTTAACCATGTGCTCTCTCCCAGGGAGATAACGGCTGATTTCATCTACATAAGGCTCCACGGCCCGGCAGGCAAGTACGCCGGGCAATATTCGGATGAGGCCTTGGCGGAGTGGGCGGGCTATTTCTCGAGGTGGATAAGGGATGTGAAAGAGATATACTGCTATTTCGATAACGACGAGGCGGGCTACGCGGCAAAGGACGCTTTAAGGCTTAAAGAGATGGTAAAGAGCCTGCCTTTAGCGGCATAGCGTAAGGGCTTTCCCGGCCGATCGGCGCCGCTTCATCCGCTCCTTACGATACCAGACCCGGATAAAACGCTCATGGAAATAGGCGTGGGCGGGTACATCCTCGGCAGGACGGCCGAGAAGATAAAAGGGACAGACTAAATAGACGCGGGTCGATTAAAGGCCCAAGCTCAGGGAAAGGCATAGAAGAAACTCGATGCCTTTTCATTTCCTTTTCCTCCTGTAGTCCGCAGTTGCTAATTTTGCTAAAAAATTGTATCTTGCTATGAATAATCGCTATTTTTAGGGATTAATCCTGTCCTTTTATATTCTTTGGGTCTATAGGCCGGAGGCTGCTTATGCCGCGACTGACCGAACAAGAACAACAAGAGATTCTCCGCTTTCTTGAGGCCGACAAGCCCCTGCCGGACAAGTTTCGTTTCCTGCTCTTCGAGGGCAAGCGCGAGGGGGAATTAGTCTGGAACGGCAAGACGAGTGAGGTCTGCAATATCGTCCTGCCCTTCCAGGTCATCGAGCAGGTGGACGAGCCGCGCGCCGAGAAGTCGTCGGACACCGCCAGGCAATTGAGCCTGTTCGACCTGGACGCTCGCGGCCGCCAGCTCA
>JAUSLB010000024.1 GCA_030646655.1 Deltaproteobacteria bacterium
CAAGGCTTAAGCCTTGCGGGATTTAAAGACGGGACCTTTTCACCTCTTCGGCCTCGTCCCTGTATTCCGGCCCGGCGTTCTCGATGAATCTTCTGAAGTGCTCCTTTGCGCGCTCCTTATCCCCCTGAGCCTCAAGGAGTATCGCCATATTATACTGCGTCTCGGCGTTATAGGGGTTCGACCTTAAGGACCTCTCGAACATCGATATGGCCTTGGGAAAATCACTCTCCATCTGGTAATATATGCCGAGGTGGTTTAATGCCTCTGAGTATTCGGGGTTGAGCTCCACCGCCTCCTCCCACGCGCTCCGGGCCGCGTCCATATCCCCCATCTCCCTGTAGATGTTGCCGAGGTTGAATTTTATAAGAGCGTTCTTGGGCTTTTTCAGCGCGACCTTCTCCTCCACCGCGGCCGCCCTTTTCGCGGCACTGAGAGCCTTGGCCGTCTCCCCCTTCTCCCTGTATGTGAGAGCCTCGCCTAAATGCGCCTCGACATATCCGGGGTCTATGGCTATAGCCCTCTCGTAATAGAGTATCGCGGTCTCATAGTCCTTTTTCTTGTAATACTCATCGGCAAGCCCTTTATTGCCCGGGGCAGAGCCCGGAGAGACCTTAACGGCAGAGCTATAGAAGGCGAACTCATCCTTATAGTCCCTGTTCCTGCCGATTATCTGGATGGAGAAGACCGTCAATATTAACGCCACTGCCCCCGCGGCCAGATAGAGCGCGTTAGCGCCCCTGTCTCGCGCCCATTCATAGAGCCTGAAGCCCCCGTAGCTTATTGCAGCGATCGGGCCGAAAGAAGCTGCATAGATATACCGCTCGGCCATCATCGAAAACGATATGGGTATTATGTTCGCTATCGGGATAAGCCCGAGGTAGAACCATGCGAGACAGAAGAATACGACCCTGTTTTTCTGACGGGAATAAACGATTACGGCGGTTGTAAAAAGGACAGCCGCTACCGAGATGATCACCGCAGGGTTAAGCAGGGTTTGAACAGGGTCTATTATGTAATGGAATGTAAAGCCGTAAGGGAGCACAAGAAGCCTTAAATATACGGCGGCAGCCTTTGCCATCATCAAGAAGTTCGAATACAGAGACCCCCCCCACCAGCCCTGATTGGTTGACATCCTCCCTGTGATATTGAACCTGAGCGCGAGATAAAATACGCAGACCGCCGAGAATAAAACCCAGCTTACTGCATTCGCCCTTGCAAGCCCCTTAAGATTTTTATTCTGCGTAGCGTAGTCGTAGAAGATTATCACGCCCGGCAGGAATATCATCGTCTCTTTCCCCAAATAAGACAGGAACGAAAGGGCGAGTGACAGGATGATGTAGCCGAAAAGCCTGTCCCTTTGGTACCTTATATACGATAGGAGCGACAGGTTCAGGAATAAGAGCCCTATTATATCGGCCCTGCTCGCTATCCACGAGACAGCCTCTATATGGACCGGGTGGAGCGCGAACAGAAGCGAGCCGGTGAAGGCCGCTACAGGGATATTGAAGAGGCTCAATATCACATAAAATACCGTAATTGACGCTATAATATGGAGCGCGAGGCTCGTTATGTGGTAGCCCGGAGCCCATAGGCCGTAGATCGCGTAATCAACGGCGTAGGAGGCTGTCCGAAGCGGCCTGTAGATAATCGTGCCCCATTCGGAGTCGTTCGAGGCTAAGGTCTTGGGGGATAAAAAGAAGTCAGGGATATTCTCTAATCTGCGGATGCTGATATTATTCTTTATAAACTCCGTATCGTCTGCAACAAAGCCGTTCCCTATGCTGTTGAGATAGACAGCAAAGGTGATTACGGCCATTATAAGAAGATAGGCCCATACGGCGGAGCCGTTATTCCTTTTTCTGTTCTTGTAATCCGCCATTCTCACCACAGGCGCGGGCTTTGCGGTCTTCCTCATGGCTTTGCGGCCCTTATAAAGAGGCTTCCGGCCAATTCAGACAAGACCGGTATCTTTTCAATCGCCTTGGAGAGCTTGTTAAAGGCCCCCGCCAAGGACGCTGGGAGCTTTGGATATAAAAAATCGAAAGGGGAGATCTTTATATCCTTAAACCCGTGCCCCTCTGCCTTCTTTTTAAGGGAGAACCTTACGAAGGCAGTCTCATCGGGGCTGTTATGGAAGCGCTCCCTTAGAAAGGTCCTCTCAACGAATATGTGCGGGTTGAGCATATTAGGCTCCGAGAACGCGATCTTCCCGCCGTCCTTCAATACGCGCGAGAACTCCTTCAAGGCCTTGTCTATATCGAGGTGATGGAGCACCGACATTCCTATCACATGGTCAAAGGACTTATCCTTGAAGCCCAGCTCGTAGGCGCTTGAGCAGAAAAAAACTATCCTTTTGTCGCCGCACTTCTCTTTCGCCTTCCTTAAAAGCTCGAGCGAGATGTCGAGAGAAAATACCTTCGCCCCTGTCTTGGACAGCTCGGCGGTAAGGAGCCCTGTGCCGCAGCCGACCTCAAGGACGCGGTCGCCGGGTTTAAGCCCTTCGGCGAGCATCTTGGCCCTCCGCTCCCACCTTAAGCCCCCGATTTTTCCGGACCAGCCCCATGCCTCTTCAGCGTAGGAGGCTATCTTTTTGCCGTGCTCTATCTCGTGCCTGAGTCTCTCGTCCATTTTAAAAGGGCTTTGAAGGGGCTCTCCGGTCTATACGAATTTAAATTTCCGCAAAGCCGCCATGCACATCCTGAGCATAATAAGGCCGTTCGTAAGCCTCTTCGTCATCTTTGTCTCGCCGTAGACCCTCTCGAAGTAGTGGACAGGGACCTCGACTACCTTCAGATGGAGCTTGGCGGCCCCAAATATGAGCTCATAGTCCCCCCACCTGTCCTCGATGCCCCAGGAGCCGAGGAGCGCCCTTATCCGGGGCCAGTCCCTCCTCCACAATACCTTTGTCCCGCAAAGCGTGTCCGTGAGCCTCTGGCCCAAAAGGTATGAAAACGACATGCTGAAGAACTTGTTGCCGATTATGTTAAGCGAGCGCATGGCCTGGCCCTGCATCGGGTATATCATGCGCGAGCCGTTTATGAACTCGCCCCTGCCCTCGGCTATGGCGTTGTAGAAATAAGGCAGCTCCTCGGGCACTACCGTAAGGTCGGCGTCGAGGATCATCAATATATCGCCCGTTGCTGCCTCAAAGCCTGTCCAGACGTTCTTGGCCTTGCATATCCCCGGGCCGTGGACGAGCCTTATGTTCCTGCCGGGATATTCCCTCATCATCCTTTCTACCTCGTCAGCCGTCCCGTCGGTCGATTTGTCGTCGCAGAATATTATCTCCGTGCCCTTGCCCATCTCGGGTATCCTCTTTACCGCGTCCTCGATATTGCCCTTCTCGTTCTTGCACGGGACGATAACGGATACTGAGTACACCTTATCTTTAGGCCTGTTCGCTATCTTTTTGGCGGCGACGACCTGAAGAAAACAGAGGTTCTTTATGAAAGGGGCCTTGGCTATCACGTCGTTAAAGAGCCAAGAGATGACGGGTATCCCTACCGGAAGGAGTATCTGGTGGTATTTCTTTATGACCTCGTAGCCTGAGATGTACAGGATATTCTCTATTACCGGGATATTGAGCCAGTTCTGCGTGGGCTGGGGGACCTTCCAGCCTATCTTCTCCGCGAATACTACCAGAGGCTGCCAGAGGTAATTGTAGTTTATCACAATGAGCCTTGTGTCTTCCGTCGCGAACCTCCCGGCGTTTATGAACGCCCTCTCGAGATCGATTATATCCCCGAGGGAGTAGAATACTATGTAGTCAAAGGCCCCGTTAAGCTCGACCGTCTCAGGGTCGGCGGAGATAAATGTGTAAGCCGGGTATTTCTTGGATGCGAGCTCTGCCATCCTCCCGCATATGTCAACCCCGACCGCCTCTTTCGGCTCTATGCCGGGCAACAACTGGCCAAGCTCAGACCTAAAGAGGAGAACGCGCTTACCGGGCTCTATTATGAACTTAAGGAAAGAGCTAAGCTTATTGTAGAAATACCTGTTCCTGCGTATCCACTTCTCCCTTACATCCGCTATTCTCTCGTAAGAGGCGCGGACATAGGATTTGCGGGACTCGATATGCGTAGAAGCCCTGCTCTTTTCAGGCGTCGTCTTATCCATGATTTTAAATAGGGGGTATAAAAGCCCAAAAAGGGTTTAAAGCAAGGGAAATGGACGGAGGAAAGGCCTAAAAAGCCCTGCGGATTTCTTCTATTCCTCTCAAAACCCTTTATTGGAGCCTTAGATCCGGCCCAAAAAGGGCCATAACCATGCGAAGATAAAAGAGAATCGCACTACGCCTTTTTACCATAAAACGGCCTTAAGGTCAATCGCCCGGACAAAAAGGGCTAAAGCCCGCAAGCTTTTAAGCCGATATGTAATATGGGTGTTTTTTAAAAATCTCAGGAGGGTCTTATGAATAAAGCAAAGGAGACGGCTTTAAAAAGGGCTTTGTTCCCTCTCATCTCGCTTTTGGCCGCAGGCGGCGTCCTGTTTATCTTATCGAGGCCTGGCCTTGTATGGGACCTGATCTTGAAGATACACTATACACTTCACAATTAGGATTAGCCGGACTCGCTCTACAGGCAAAGCAGACTCTCCCTGCAATCTCTATATCATAAGGGAGGCCTTTTTGCGTCCTGCCGGACGCTTTTGGGCATAAGGGTTGGCTCCCTGCATCCTCCTTCCTCCGGGCGAGCCCGCCGAACCTTCCTCAAATACCCCTTCCACCCCGCTCGCCCGCGCCTGGCGGCGGGCGGTTTTCAAGCGTGCCTCTTCGCAGAAAGAGCCGTTTTTTAAAAGCGTACGATTTGAGATTTTGCCGTGCGCAGAGCACCCTCCAGCCCTACGGTCGCTACACCCTATGCCCTGATATTTTGAAATGAACTTCATTATCTGCGAAAATAAATCAATGCCGATTTGCGTTGAGATATCAAATCCCGCCTTTTAGCAGTTTGCGGAAAAACTCGAAGATTGTTCAGGCTGCTGAAAAAGCTCCAGATGCGAGGCGTCGAGAAGCGAGGAATGAGGCGTAGTTAGCCACTACGCCGCAGTGACGAGATTTGATGCCAACGAAGCAGATGGACTTTTTCAGCGGCCTGTCAGACCTCAAGCCCCTTTATCCTATCAAGGACCCTCTGCCTTATTTCCTTTGGCTTGGGCAGTTCGGCTACGACCTTCCCACCTTCGATTATGGGAACGAACAGGCTCTCGAACTGACCGCCGCATCCGCATTTTTCAACCTTCGCCCCGAGGGGGATGATCTTTCTCAGCCCGCAGCTTCCGCACCTCATAACATCCTTTGCCCCTGACCACTTGCCCCTCTTGGCTATAGCAAAGCCCTCTATCTCCGTTATGTCCATGGCGAAATCAACGACAGGGGCGTTGCTGATGCATGTCCCTACCCCGAAGGCGTCGACAACAGGGCTAAGCTCTTTCACCTCTTTTTCATCCAACCCGCCGCTTGCGAAGAGCTGCACGTCTTTATAGCCCCTTAGATCGAGCTCCCACCTGACCTCCTTGAATATCCTGTAGAAATCCCCCCTGCGGGACGCCGGGGTGTCGAGCCTTAAGGCGTCCAACCTCCCGCCCATCGCATCGGCGACCCTTATGGCCTCGAACTTCTCGTCGTTAAATGTGTCTATGAGCGCGACCCTCTTTAGCTTTTTATCGAGCACCTCGTCATACGCCTTTATGGCCGTTACAGTATCGCCGAGCACGAGTATAAGGGCGTGCGGCATCGTGCCCATCGGGTCAACGTCCAAGAGCTCGGCGCTCACTATCACGGCAACCCCGTCGCAGCCTCCAATGAATGCCGAGCGCTCTATCATCGGAGCTATAACCGGGTGCATCCTTCTTGCCCCGAAGCTTACTACCATCCTCTCCCCGGCCGCCTTTTTTATCCTCGCTGACTTGGTGGCAACCCCCGTTGATTCGCATATAAGGCCGAGTAGGGCCGTCTCGAATACGCAGAACTCCTGATACATGCCCTCTATCTCCATCACCGGCTCCCACGGAAGGAATACCTCCCCTTCCCTGAAGCTCCTTATGTTCACATCCTTTCCTTCCATTAGATGCACCACCTCTTCTATGCCCGCAAGGACCCCCCACGGCTCGTTATTGGGGAGCTTTTTGGCGAAGAACTCGGCCCTCACACTTTTATTGACCCCCTTTGCCTTGAGTATCTCAAGGGTCCTCGCGAAGTAGACATCAGTCACCCTGCCTCTTTTTATTTCGTGCGGGTCTGCTATATGGAACATATCGCCTCCGTAAGATTTTTATTATAAGGCTAAAAATTGTTCTTTTTCCTGACCTCTGCGTAGGCGCGAAAATAAAAATGCTCACATATTCACATATATGCTGCGCTTTTTATCTCCACCCTTCCTTGACTTCAGAAAAAATTCCTAATTTTTAGAGGCAGCCATAAATGAATATGACCTTTACGATATCCTTCTACGCCTTTTTGGCCTGAATATTACTACAGTCAATGCCCCTGTTACAAAGCCCCCTATGTGGGCGTACCACGCTATGCCCCCGCCCGCGTTAAACCCTGAAGAAAGGAGCTGCATCAAGAACCAGAAACCGAGGAATATTATAGCCGGTATCCGCGCGACCGTTACAAAGAAAAAAAGGAATACGAGCGTATTTACCTGCGCCCTCGGGAAAAGGAGAAAGTAGGCCCCTAGCACCCCGGCTATAGCCCCGCTCGCCCCGACCATCGGGGTAATTGAGGAGGGCTCAACGAGTATGTGCGTAAAGCTCGCTACGATACCCGCGAATATATAAAAGATAAGGAACTTAAAATGCCCGAACGTGTCCTCTACATTGTCCCCGAATATCCATAGAAAGAGCATGTTCCCGCCGAGGTGCAACAGCCCCCCGTGCACGAACATCGCCGTCAGGAGAGTAAAGGGCGGGGGCACGATCGATCTGGGGGATGTATCGAGCAGATGCGTTATCTCGTAGGGTATGGCGGCCGTCTTATAGATAAACGCCTCTGCCCCGCCCATGCCGAGCATAAGCTCATAGACGAATACCAAGACATTCGCGGCTATTATGGATATGGTAACATAGGGGTAGGTGCTTGAGGGGATGTCGTCCTTAAGGGGTATCATCGGGCCTTTTGCCTTATCGGAAAGAAGGGGGGAGCTTTTTGGCTATCCGCCTCGCCTCTCTTGAGACTTTTCCGCAGGGGCTTCAGGTATTGGGCCGAGGAGCGACCTTTCGGTCTGGTAGATTATCTCGAACGCGGTCGTCTTGTCCTTGAACACCAATAGTCTCTTAGCATTGACTTTAATCCTTGTCAAGGTCGGCGTCATGGACTCAAGGGTTATATAGACGCTAAGCCTCCTCGTCTCCGCCTTTATCTTTATATTATCATTCTTTACCTTTCTATTGACGGCATTAATCGACATCCGCTCAAGGGCGTCCTTATTCGCCCTATCGACCTCCTCAATAGGATATGTGAGCGTCTTATAGGCGATATTGGTGAATGTATAGGATATCCCCGCCCCTGCCCCTGCTATCACCCCGGGGAGCACCACAGGCAGGAGCGCGACAGGGGCCGCGCACCCGAAGAGGAATAAAAATACGGATACGTGAAGGAATGTAAGGAGCTTCCGCATTCACTTTTTCTTTTTTTCCGCTCATAAAATCCCGGCTAAAGTAAATGTAAAAATATCTTTATTATAGCAGAAAAGCCGACGCCTGCTTCGGCCTTAAACAGCCTTATTCCCCTTAATTTGACAAGCCTTTGATATACGATAGGCTTAAAATAGATTAAACCCAAAAGGAGGAATCGTGGACGTTATACAGGCGATAAAGGAGCGGCGCTCCATAAACTTCTTTGAAACTGGCAGGGCTCTTCCGGACGATAAGCTAAGGGAGCTCCTTGAGACGGCTAACCTATCGCCCTCCTCATTCAACCTCCAGCCATGGAGGGTTATAGTCGTAAGAGACCCGGAAAGGAAAAAGGCGCTGCGCGTATGCGCCATGAACCAGCCCAAGGTCGAGGAGGCCTCCGCAGTGCTCATAACCGTAGCGGACCCCGAAGGCGTCGAGAAGAACATGGGAAAGACGCTCGATTCATGGGAGGAACTCGGGTACATAAAAAGGGAGATGAGAAATACCTACGAAGAGATGATCAAGAACCTCTACGGCGCGAAGGACAGCTTAACGAGAAAATACTTTGCCGTAAAGAATACGGCGCTTTTCAGCATGTGCCTGATGCTCGCGGCAAAGGGGCTCGGCTTGGATACCCACGCCATGGACGGGTTCGACGAGGCGTGCGTAAAAAAAGAGTTCAACATACCTGAAGATAAGATAATCCCCATGCTCATAGCCGTCGGCGACTTAAGGACGGGGGCAGCGCTCCTGCCGAGGGCCTTCAGGAGAAATATTGACGAGTTCGTAAGTTACGAGACATACGAGGACAGATAAAGAGGAGGCAATAATGGAAAGGAAAGATGTCGTTAAATTAAAAGGCGGCCCGGTGACGCTGACAGGCCCTGAGCTTAAAATAGGCGGCAGCGCCCCGGACTTCACTGTCGTTGACAGGAACTTAAAAGAGGTAAGCTCAAAGGACTTCGCGGGGCAGGCGAAGCTCATAAGCGTCGCGCTTTCGCTCGACACCCCCGTGTGCGACAGCCAGGCGCGCAAATTCAACGAGGAGGCCTTGAGCCTGCCCTCAGGCATAGCGGTAATGAACATCACGATGGATCTGCCGTTCGCCATCAGCAGGTTCTGCGAGACAGCCGGCATAGAGAGGATACGGACTTTCTCGGACTATAGATACGCCTCTTTCGGGAAGGCTTACGGGGTGCTCATAAAGGAGCTGCGGCTCCTTGCGCGCTCTGTCTTCCTTATCGATGCGGACAATAAGATAAGATACATCGAGATAGTCCCTGAGGCGACCCGGAACGTGGACTTCGGCGCGGCCCTTCAGGCGGCGAACAGGCTCTTTGCGAAAAGGTAGGAGTATAAAACCGTAACGGGTTAAAACAATGGTCCTCGTCCGCAGGCCTGAAGAGATATTTCAGATTGACGGCGCGATACAGGACGGCACATTCCACGGCCGCTGGCATTTCTCTTTCGACGGCTACTACGATAAGGAGTTCGCGCGCTTCGGGACTCTGCGCGTCCTTAACGACGACACGCTCTCACCCGGGGCCGTATGGCCGCTCCACCCCCATCACGATATAGAGGTCGTCACTTACTGTGCTCAAGGCGAGTTCCGCCACGCCGATGAGCGCGGCAGGGGCGGGGTATTAAAAAAGGGCTGGGTACAGCATACCACCGTTGGCGAGGGCATGTGGCACTCCGAGATAAATAATTTGAAAGACGCTCCCATGCGCTTCATCCAGATATGGTTCTACCCCTCTAAAAAGGGGCTGATGTCAACAGTCGAGCAGAAGGCCGTCGACCGCTCAGACAGGACAGACCAGCTCCTTCCCATAGTATCCCCTTCGGATCCGGGCGCATTATTCATATTTTCGGACGCACGGGTCTATTCCTCCTTCCTTAAGAAAGGGATAATGATCGATTACAAGCTTGAGGCCGGCAGGGGCGCTTACCTCTATGTTATAGAGGGCGGGCCTGTTGAGGTGAACGGAAAGACCGTCTCGACGCTCGGGGCGGCTCTCCTTAAAGATGAGCCTGCGGCGTCGATTAAGGCAGGGGAGGATTCGGAGCTTCTGCTCGTCGATGTAAACTTGAGGGAGGGTGGATCGTAGAATGTGTTTTAAAGGCCAGAAGCGGGGTTCAATTACCCCGCCGTTTTCACTCCCCCTTCCCTCAAAGGAGGGGCAGGGGGATTACGGCTTATAATACATAAGCTCCCGCGCGTACGGCGAGATTATATCCGTTATCTTCTGGAGTTCCTTGTATTTCAAAGGCTGGAAGTTAGCCGCGGCCTCGGCGTTCTCTTTCAACTGCTCGACATTATCGCACCCGATGGTCGCCGCTACGATCGGCTGTGTCAGGGCGTAGCTGAAAAGGATCTTTTTCGGGACATCTATCAGCCCCCTCATATAGACCTTCATGCCCACTATGCCTATATCCTTAGCCCCTGCGGCAGGGACTATCTCTTCGAGAAAACACTTATACTGCGGCTCAGCCGGGTTCACTGGCACAAGGACGGTGTCGAAGTCGAAGGTCTCGATGCATTTTTTTGTAATGAGCGGGTCATGGTGGCCTGTAACGCCGATGAACCTCGTATAGCCTTTATTCTTGGCGTCAATAAAGGCCTCAATCGCCCCGCCAACGCCGAAGATCTGCTTTACCTCTTCCTCTGTCCTTACGTCGTGGACCTGCCAGAGGTCGAGGTGGTCGGTCTTAAGGTTATTAAGGGTCTCTTTTAAATGCTCCTCAGCGCCTTTCTTGTCCCTCGCGTGCGACTTTGACGCGAGGAAGACCTTTTCCCTGCTCCCTTTCAGAGCTTCGCCGTAATAGGCCTCGCTGCCCGCGTAGGCGCGGGCCGTCTCCATGTAATTGATCCCCAGATCGAGGGCTGTCTTTATGAGCTCCTCGGCCTCCTTGCCCCTGCCTTGAGTCCTTAAAACCCCTTCCCCTCCGAGCCCGAGTATAGTGACATCGACCCCGGTCTTGCCGAGCCTTCTTTTCGGTATCTCAGTCTTTTTTTCGTTGAACATAAAAAGATTATACCTATTTTTTCCTTTGAGTCCATATTTTTGAGGCCATTCATGCCTGTTATAATACTCTTTTAAAGACAGATATATGACAAAAGCCGGCTTTTGAAAACGCATGGCGGGCCGGTCCTTGCCCGCGGCTTACGGCAAGGCGCTGGAGACTGAGCCCAGCAACGCCATCGCAAAAAAGAACCTCGCCCGCCTTGCTGGATTGAAATCGGTACTCAAACCCGCGGAGACTGTGGCGGCACGGGTAGACCCCCGGTTGTTCATCGAAGAGGCCGGAAAGACGGCGGTCATGGCCCTTCAGCCCACCGCCACACCCGATGTTCTCGCCAAGGTCACCGCCGGCGATCAGGTCCAACTGAAATCCGACGGCCAGCATCTGACGGTGCTGGCCCTGACCAACGACGTCCTTGGCGCCGTCGACCCGCGGATGGGCGCTCGGCTCATTCACCTCATGGCAGGCGGCAACCGCTATGAGGCGGCGATCACCAGCGTTAACGACAACCAGGTCCGCATCATCGTACGTGAAACGTATCAGTCCGCGGCCCTGGCCGGTCGGCCGTCATTCCCGTCCAAGACCGACGCCGGCTTCCGGCCCTACATCAAGGACAGCGTCCTGAAGTACGGCTTGGAGGACGACGAGGA
>JAUSLB010000070.1 GCA_030646655.1 Deltaproteobacteria bacterium
GGCTTTAGGCGCACTCCGGCCTCCTGCCCCCGTCTGTTTAACGCGGCCTGAAATCTATTATGGCTTTTGTCTTTGCTATAATAACCGCGTACCCGCTTTGGGTCTTTAAAAGCGCCTTCCTTTATAAAAGAAAAGGCGCGCAATCAGATTATCTTCTGAGCCCAAGCCTCTCGATAATGGACTTGTAGCGGTCTAAGTCCTTCATTTTCACATAATCAAGAAGCCTTCTCCTGCGGCCGACCATCTTAAGAAGCCCCCTTCTCGAGTGGTGGTCGAACTTGTGGGCCTTAAAATGGGAGCTTAAGCTGTTGATCCGCTCGCTTAAGAGCGCGATCTGGACCTCGGGAGAACCGGTGTCGCCGGCATGGGTCTCGTAGTTCCTGATTATCTCCTGCTTCTTCACTGTCTCCAGCATCTCTATCTCCTCCTTTCTCCGGTCAAAACTGGTTTTCTATATATGAAATTCGGTTTGCCCGACCATTTTTAACTAACGCCTGAAGGATATTAACATCTCTTTGACTCCAAGGAAAGTAAAAAATCCTCAACCGGCCGCCTTTCCCTCATCCGGGGCCGGCGCCCTCCTTAAGGCCTCTTCAAGCGGTATTATGCCTGATCTTAAAGCGCTTAGATCGGCCTTAGGGCTGAGGGCCTCTGATATGGAAAACCCCCCGCACCTTACCCTCTTAAGCCCGGCCATGTGCCCCCCGCACCCCAAGGCCCTGCCCGCGTCGTGGCATATGGCCCTTATGTATGTCCCCTTGGAGCATACCGCCCTGAACTCCGCATAGGGGATCTCGATATTAGTAATCTCAAGCTCGAATACCTCGACCTCTTTGGCCTCACGCTCGATTATCAACCCTTTTCTCGCAAGCTTATACAGCGGCGTGCCGTTCTTCTTTACCGAAGAATACATCGGAGGCACCTGGGTAATCCTCCCGCGGAAGGCCGAGAAGGCATGCTCTATCTCATCTTCATTTATATGCGAACAGTCCGAGGAGGCCATGACTTTACCTTCGCTGTCGTAGGTGTCCGTCTCTTCGCCGAGCTTAAGCTTCGCTATATACTCCTTCTTCCCGTTGTCCAGAAAGCGGGCGAACTTTGTGGCCCCGTCGATAACGAGCGGCAAAACGCCTGTGGCTATCGGGTCAAGCGTGCCGAGGTGTCCGACCTTTTTGGCCCCGAGCCTTTTTTTTATATAAGCTACGGCGTCGTGGGAGGTCCAGCCCGGCGGCTTATCTATTATCAATAACCCGTTCATTCAGACCTTATTGGCGGCGAAAAGCCTCTCCCTGATCGCGGCGATTACCTTTGCCTTTACCTCTTCTATGGCGCCTTTGATGGTGAACCCCGCGGCGTTACGGTGTCCTCCGCCGCCGAAGGCCTTAGAGACCTCTGCCACGTCCACATCGCCCTTTGAACGCAGGCTGACCTTGTACTCAAGGTTCCCGATCTCCCTTAAGAGCATCCCGACCTCGACGCCCTCTATGCCTCTTGCGTAATTCACGAAGCCGTCCGCGATATCCTTCTCGGCCCCTGCCTTCCTGAACATATCGAGCGTGACCGTAAGGGTGGCTATCTTCGTGGAAGGGCCGTTGCCGATCTCTATCACATCAAGGGTGGAAAGGACCATGCCGAGGAGCTTATACTTCCTTACAGGGTGGTTCTCATAGACCCTGCGCGAGATATCCCACGGCTCGGCCCCGAGCTTTACCAGCTCGCCTGCCTTTATGAAGGCGTCCGCCGTAGCGGAAGAGTACCTGAAAGAGCCTGTATCGGTATGGATGGCGACATAGAGGTTTACCGCTATGTCGCGGTTAATATCAATGGAGGCCGCCTTGCAGAAATCATAAACGAGCTCGCCCGCCGCGCTCGCGTCAGGCGCAATGACGTTTATATCGCCGAAGTAGTCGTTAGTGGCGTGGTGGTCGATATTTATAATGCGGCCCGGCTCCCTTAATTCCAAAAAGCCTTTGCCGAGCCTCTCTTTCTGCCCGCAGTCAACGGCGAAGGTGGCGTCAAAAGGCCCGGCGCCCTCCAAGCTGTGGACTATCGTTTTAGCGCCCGGAAGGAACTCAAATATGTCAGGGAGCGGGTCTTCGAGGTATGCCGTTACATCCTTGCCCATAGTCCTTAGGGCAAGCGCCATTCCGAGGAGAGACCCTATGGCGTCGCCCTCAGGGCTTACATGAGAAACCACAAGAAACTTTTTTCCCTTCCTTGCCTCTTCTACTGCTCCGTCGAATATTCCCATTCAATTGAACGCCTTCGCATCTCCAAATCCCCTTTATTTTCCGGGGCGGGGCGCGCCCTAAAGGCTGCCTCCTTCCTTCATCTCTTTTATCACCTTCTCTATCCGCTCGGAGTATTCAAGGGACTCGTCAAAAAAGAAATTGACGGTGGGGATGTGCCTTAGATCAAGCCGCTTGGCGAGGCTCCTCCTTATATACCCGCTCGCGTTATTGAGGCCGTTCCTGCTCTTGTCCTTATCCTCTTTTTTGCCGAGCTGGCTGAAATATACCTTTGCCTCTTTTAGATCAGGGCTCAGATCGACCCTTGTGATCGTAACGAAACCTATCCTCGGGTCCTTTATATCCCCGTGGAGGATCATCGAGGCTATCTCCTCTTTTATAAGGTCCCCGACCCTCTCGGAGCGCCTGTTGTTCATCATATCCCTGCCTTCAGCAGTTAATAAGCTCAATGGTATGGTCGAGAACCTCCGCGGTATGGAGGTTCTCGATGAAGTTCATCACCTTGTCTATCGAGGAGTTTACGAACGCCTTGTCGTTGCCCACGGCGCAAAGCCCCACCTCAGCCCGCTGCCAGATATCGTTCTGTCCCACCTCGGCGATTGCGACGTTAAACCTGTTCCTGACCTTTTCTGCGAGGCTTTTTAATACCATCCTCTTTTCTTTAAGAGAATGGTTGCCGTGTATCAAGAGGCTTATGCGGCAGACGCCCACTACCATAATAAAAAATTTAAGCGGCCGGCCCTGCCTGAAGGGCCGGCTTATTGCAAGCCGCTTACAGCTTCGCGGCCTCCTCTTTAAGCGTGTATAGCTCTATTATGTCGCCGGCCTTTATGTCGCTATAACCCTCTATGGTCATGCCGCACTCATAGCCGCTTGCGACCTCTTTGACGTCGTCCGTGAACCTCTTAAGGGAAGAGAGCTTGCCCTCGTATATTACGACATTGTCCCTTATGAGCCGCACCTTCGCGCCCCTTGTCGCCTTGCCGTCGAGCACATAGCAGCCAGCGACATTGCCGACCTTGGTTATCCTGATGACGTCCCTTATCTCCGCCCTTCCGAGCGCCTCTTCTTTCACGACAGGCGCGAGCATGCCCTCCATCGCGTTCCTTATCTCGTCAACGAGGTTGTAGATGATGGTGTAGAGCCGCAGATCCACGCTCTCTTTTTCCGCCAATGCCTGAGCCTTTGGCTCCGGGCGCACGTTAAAGCCTATGACTATGGCGTCGGAGGCGGCCGCGAGCATCACATCGCCCTCGCTTATGCCGCCCACGGCGCTGTGTATGACCTTAAGCTTTATGGCGTCCGTGGAGAGTTTGCCGAGGACCTCTTTTACCGCTTCTATCGATCCCTGCACGTCTGACTTAAGGACGAGGTTCAGTTCCTTCACCTCGCCTTTATTTATCTTGTCATACAGGTCCGCGAGGCTTACCTTGGCGGTCTTGAGCCTGTCCTTATCTAAATTCTTCTTCTGCCTTATAGTAGCTATCTGCTTTGCGGTAGCCTCGTCCTTTACAACGGCAAATGTCTCGCCTGCCTGAGGCACGCCGGAGAGCCCCTGTATCTCTATCGGCATCGAGGGGCCCGCTTCTTCCACCCTCTTTCCCCAGTCGCTTATCATGGCCCTCACCCTGCCGTAATTCATGCCGGTGACGATGGCGTCGCCTACCCTTAGCGTGCCGTCCTGTATGAGGACGGTAGAGACCGGGCCTCTGCCTTTGTCGAGCTTGGCCTCGACTATTACGCCCCTTGCGGTGGCCGTAGGATTGGCCTTAAGCTCGAGGACCTCCGCCTGAAGGAGTATCATCTCAAGGAGTTCCTTGATCTTTATCCGCTTCTTTGCGGAGACCTCGATAAATATGGTATCCCCGCCCCACTCCTCGGAAACGAGGCCGTATTTGGTGAGTTCCTGTTTTATCCTGCCGGGGTCTGCCTGCGGAAGGTCTATTTTGTTGATGGCTACTATGATGGGGACGTTCGCTGCCTTGGCGTGGTTGACGGCTTCGATCGTCTGGGGCATTACCCCGTCATCGGCCGCGACTACGAGGATGACGATATCGGTCGCCTTCGCCCCCCGTGCCCTCATGGCTGTAAAGGCCTCGTGGCCCGGGGTGTCGAGGAACGTCACATCGCCCTTGTCAAGGTGGACATGGTAAGCGCCTATGTGCTGGGTTATGCCGCCTGCCTCGCCCTCGACCACATTGGTCTTCCTTATAGCGTCAAGGAGCGAGGTCTTTCCGTGGTCAACATGGCCCATTACAGTGACGACCGGGGCCCGGTGTTTTTTCAGTTCCGCCGGCCCGCCGCCCTCTGCCGCAGGCTCGATCAGGGATTCCTCCTGAACCGCGACGCTTTCCACCTCGTACTCGTAGTCCTGCGCCACAAGCGTAACGGCGTCGATGTCTATAAGCTGGTTTACTGTGGCCATTATGCCGAGGCCCATGAGCTTTTTTATTATCTCGCTCGCCTTAACGCCGAGCCTCTGGGATAGGTCGGCAACGCTTATGGCGTCGACTATCCTTATGACCCTCTTTGCGGCCTTGGGGACCGTTATCTCGGTCTTCTTCATCGGCCTTGACTGAGAGGCCTGGGCCTTTGCCCTGGCAGACTCTTTTGACTGAAACTTGTCTTTCCTCTTCTTGGACGTGAAGAATTTTTTTAGCTCAGGCTCTTTCTCAAATACCTTTACCTCTTTCTTGGAGACGACAGGCTCTGCCGGCTTCTCCTCGACCTTCTCTTCGACGGCGGCAAGGGGAACGGCCTTCTCAATAACCTCTTCCTCCTCTACCTTAAGCTCTTCGAGGATCTCAGCCGGGGACTTTTCCTTAATTTTCCTCGCTGGCTTCTTGGGCGCCTCTTTCTTCTCCTCGGGCGCCTTGGCCTTCCTGCCCCTTATCGGCTTCTTCTCTTCCTTCTTCTCCTCTTTAACCCCGGCCTTGGGCTCGATTACCGCGGGAGCGGGCTTTTGGGCCTCTACAGGGGCCGCCTCTGCCTTCGCCGCCGCCTTTTCCTCGGTTTTTGCTGCAATATCCCCTTCAGGAGCGGCCGGCTTCGGCGCTGTCCTCCTCCTTATGACAGAGGGCTTTATCCTCTTTTCCTCTACGTCTTTATCCAATTTTTCCTTCTCGCTTGTCATGGTTACGATATGCTTCCTTGCCTTAGACCAAGGCTCTTTAGTAATAATCAGGGCTTCAGCCCTTTTATAATCTCCCAGAGCTCATCTTCATCCGGAAGCGTTGTCTGCTTTTTTAAGGCCCTTGAGAACGAGCCTTTTTTCCTGTAAGCCTCTTTGAGGCACTCCCTTCGGGGGCATATGTAAGCGCCCCTGCCATGCCCGGTTTTTTCAGGGTCAGGGAAGAGCGCTCCTTCTTTAACAACAAACCTCAGAAGCTCCGCTTTGGGCTTTTTACTCCCGCAACCGGCGCAAGAACGCTCAGGCATATTATTCTTTAGCCGAGTGTTCCTTAGCCGAGTGTTCCTTTATCGCGCTCCATACAAGCTCGACCGACTCTTCGTCAAGCCCCTCGGCCGCCTTAAGCTCCCTCTTCAGGGCCTTAAGGACGGTCTCACGGGTATAGCCCGACTTGGCGAGCGTCCCCGCAAGCTCAATGGATATGTTAAGGAGCTCCCCTATGCCCTTTGCGGCCTCTTGGGCCCTCTCCTTCTCTTCCCTCACCCCGGCCGCCTCCACCTCTTTCCTGAAGGCCTCCTCGGGAGAGAACGCCTCTTTGGCGCCCTTTGTCTCGGACTCCGTCCTAATGTCTATCTTCCACCCGGTAAGCTTGGCGGCAAGCCTTACGTTCTGCCCCTTCTTGCCGATGGCCAAAGAGAGCTGGTCATCGGGCACGATGACCTCCATCGCGTGCTCCGCGTCGTCCGTGATGACCCTTGAGATCTGCGCGGGTGAAAGGGTGTTCTTTACGTATATCGCGTGGTCGTCAGACCAGTGGACGATGTCGATTTTTTCGCCCTTCAATTCCTGAACGACGGCCTGAACCCTCGAGCCCTTGACCCCTACGCACGCGCCTACAGGGTCGACATCCGAGTTGTGGGACAGGACGGCGATCTTAGCGCGGTCCCCCGGCTCCCTTGCCGCGCCCTTTATCTCGACTATGCCTTCGTATATCTCCGGGACCTCCATCTGGAAAAGCTTCATAATGAACCCCGGGTGCGTCCTCGACATTATTATCTGCGGGCCCTTTGCGTCGCTCTTTACGTCAAGCACCATGCCCCTGATCCTCTCGCCCTGCCTGTAGCCTTCCCTCCTTACCTGCTCCTTCTTGGGCAGCAAGGCCTCGGCTCTGCCGAGGTCAACGATTATATCGCCCTTCTCGAACCTCTGGACTATGCCCGTTATTATCTCGCCCTTCTTCGAGCTGTATTCGGTGAATATGATGTTGCGCTCGGCCTCCCTCACCTTCTGGATGATGATCTGCTTCGCGGTCTGGGCGTCGATTCTCCCGAACTCCCTTTGGTCGAGCTTTACCCCGAGGCTGTCTCCGAGCGCGACTTCCGGGTCGAGCTCCTTTGCCTGCTCGAGCGATATCTCAAGGTCGGGGTTCTCCGTCTCTTCAACGACGGTCTTAAAGAGGAACAGCTCTATCTCCCCCGCCTCCTCCTGATAGTGGGCCTCGATAACCTTGTTCGCGCCGAACCTCTTCTCGGCGGCTTTCTGCATCGCGGACTCAAGGGCCTCGATAAGAATGTGCTTATCGATTCCCTTGTCCTTGCCTACCTGATCGATAATGTGGGTCAGATTGATCGACATTTTTTAAAATTCCTCCTGCTAAAGCTTAAATTTCTATAATTCTATCTCGAGCCTTGCCTTTTCAATATTGGACAGCTCTATCTCAAATTTGAGTCCGTCGAAGTCGGTCACAAAGACCTTTCCGCCCTCGACCCTGTCTATGACGGGCTTAAAGTTCCTCCTGCCCTCTATCGCCTCTTTCGTCTTTATCCGCGCCTTCTTTCCCATCTAGCGGATAAAGTC
>JAUSLB010000041.1 GCA_030646655.1 Deltaproteobacteria bacterium
ACTATGGACTCCTCCGCGTGCTTTATAGCCTCCTTGACGTGGTCTAAGGCCTCCTTGGCGTGCTCGTTGTTGTTCGTTGCCTTGAGGGACTCCTCAAGGTGCTGAACGCCCTCCCTCAGATGGTTTATCCCTACATTCATGTGCTTTGCCGCTACCTGAGCGTGCTTCTCGGTTGAAAAGGCCAACTGGGCTGAGGCGAGATTGAGCGCGAAGGCCGCAAAGAGCGGGACTACTAAAAGAGTTATCTTCTTCATCTTAATCCTCCTTAAAAACGATTTTAAATCCCTGTTTAATTCTCCTAAATTTCAGAAGGTCTGTCAAATCGCGGGGCTTCTTAAGGCCGGTGAAGGGGTAGATAGTTTTCCCTTTACAGGGGCCTTCGAAGGTGCTATTAAGTATCTGTTAATAATATGATTTTTGCCTTCGGGGAAAAACTATTGGAAAAAAGGCCGACCTCCGCTTACATAGATACGGAGGCGCTTAAGTTCAATTACCTGCAATTAAGGCGGCAGGTATCCGAAAACACGAAGTTTATGGCCATAGTCAAGGCCAACGCCTACGGCCACGGAGACCTCGAGGCCGCTAAGGTCCTGCAATCGCTCGGCTGCGAATACCTCGGCGTAGCGATACCCGAAGAGGGGGCAAAGCTCAGGCTCGGCGGCATAAAGAGCCCTATCGTTATCCTCGGAGGCGTTTACCCGGGCCAGTTCAGCGAGATATTCGAGCTCGATCTAACGCCGGTCGTCTTTGACGTCGATACAGCCCGCCTCCTGAACGACTTCGCCAAAAAGGCCGGTGTAAAAAAGAAGGTGCATGTCAAGATAGATACGGGCATGGGCAGGCTCGGGTTGCTGCCCGCCCAGATAGAAGGGTTCTTTAAAGAGTTTAAATCCCTTTCCGGCTTGAAGCTTGAGGCAGTGCTCTCCCACTTCGCGGAATCCGAAAGCCTCGACCCCTCATACTCCCAAGCCCAGCTCGGGCTTTTTAAAAAGGCCGTAGAGGAGATAAAGGGCCTCGGCGTTATCCCTGACTTCATGGACATGGCAAATAGCGCGGCCGCGGTGAACTTAAAGGACTCGCAACTTAACCTCATAAGGCCCGGCATAATGCTCTACGGCTCTTATCCCGCAAGACACTTAAGGGAAAAGATAACGCTTAAGCCGGTTATGGAGCTTAAGACCCGCATCCTGCATTTAAAGGGCCTCGGGCCCGGCTCATCCGTCAGCTACGGCAGAAAGTTCATAACCAAAAGGGACAGCCTGATAGCCATACTCCCCATAGGCTATGCCGACGGCCTCCCGAGGCGGCTTACGGGCGTTGGGGAGGTGCTTATAAGGGGCAAAAGGGCACCCATAGCCGGGGCGGTCTGCATGGACCTCACCATGGCGGATGTGACCGGCATACCCGGGGTTGCCGTAGGCGACGAGGCTGTTATAATCGGCAGACAGGGCGGGCAGGAGATAACCGCGGAAGATATCGCCGAGAAGACGGGAACCATAAGCTACGAGATATTCTGCAACGTCTCCCCGCGCGTCCCGAGGATATACGTATGATGAGGGAATATCTTGAGAGGCTTGGGAAGACGGCCGAGAGGTTCGTTGATTCCACCGGGCAGATGGCTTTGATGCTCGCGCAGGCGGCTATGTACGCGTTCCTGCCCCCCATAAAGTTCAGGAACATCTTTAAGCAGATGGAGTTTGTGGGCGTGCAGTCGCTTTTCGTAGTCATACTTACGGGCTCGTTTACCGGCATGGTCTTGGCGCTGCAGTCCTACAACGCGCTAAAGAGGTTCGGGGCGGAAAGCCTTGTCGGCCCGACGGTCGCCCTGTCGATGGCCCGCGAGCTCGGGCCGGTCTTAACGGGCCTTATGGTCACAGGCAGGGCGGGCAGCGCCATGGCAACGGAGCTGGGCACGATGAGGGTCACCGAGCAGATAGACGCTTTAATAACGATGGCCGTAAACCCTGTTAAATACTTGGTCGTTCCGAGGATACTCGCTGGCATCCTCATGTTCCCTATCCTTACTATAGTCACTGACTTCGTTGGGGTAGTCGGCGGATATATGATAGGCGTAAGGCTCCTCGGCATAAACCCCGGGGTTTACATTGGCCGCACTATAGACTTCGTGCAGGTCGACGATATCGTGACCGGGCTTACGAAATCGATCGTATTCGGGCTTATAACGACGCTTGTTGCGAGCTACCACGGCTTTTACGCCACAGGAGGCGCCGAGGGCGTGGGCAGGGCCGCCACAAGCTCCGTCGTTCTGGGGAGCGTCCTTATACTCGTCTCTGATTACCTTATGTCCTCCTTCATGGTCTGAGGCTTGCTAACACTCCGGATATATGATAAAAATTATTAACTTAAAGAAGTCTTTCGGAGATAAGAAAGTCCTTGACGGGGTCAACCTCGAGATAGAAAAGGGGAAGATCACCGTCATAATCGGCAGGAGCGGGGAAGGCAAAAGCGTCCTTATAAAGCACATAATGGGGCTCCTCAGGCCTGACGAGGGTTCTATCTTCCTCGATGACCTTGAGATAACCTCGATGAGGGAGCGCGATTTCAACGAGGTCAGGAAGCGCTTCGGCATGCTCTTTCAGGGCGCGGCGCTCTTCGATTCCATGACTGTAGCAGGGAACGTAGGTTTTCCTTTAAAAGAGCATACCGACCTGAACGACGAGGACATCATCAAGGTAGTAAGGGAGAAGCTCAAGAGGGTCGGGCTCGTGGGGGTGGAGGAGATGATGCCGGCCGAGCTTAGCGGCGGCATGAAAAAGAGGGTGGGGTTAGCCAGGGCGATAGTAATGGACCCGGAGATAGTCCTTTTCGACGAGCCCACCACAGGCCTTGACCCGATAATGAGCGATTCCATCTCAGATCTCGTACTGGACACCCAGCGCGTGCTTAAGACCACCTATATACTCATCACCCACGACATCCCCTTTACCTATAAGATTGCCGACAAGATAGCGATGCTCCACGAGGGGAAGATAATCGAGCAGGGCAGCGTGGAGGAGATGAAGGCCAACCCTGACCCGATACTTCGCCAGTTCCTCGAAGGCAGGGCCGAGGGGCCGATAAAGGTATATTAGATGCCTGAGAAAAAATCTTCCATATTAAAGCTCAGCCCCGAGGCAAAGGTCGGCCTCTTCGTGCTCCTCGGCATAATACTGCTTGTCTATATGTCGTTACGGCTCGGCGGCATAAAGTTCGGCAGGGCCGAAGGCTATCGCCTTACCGTTGACTTCGATTCAGCCTCCGGGCTCGATAAGGACGCTTCCGTCCGGGTCGCCGGGGTCGAGGTCGGCAGGGTCAGGGAGATAACCCTTAAGAACGACAAGGCCCATCTGATACTGGAGATAAGGCCGGGCGTAAAGGTCGGCAGGGACTTTACGGCTGTTTTGACCACCAAAGGCCTCCTCGGCGAGAAGTACCTCGAGCTGATACCCGGCTCGCCAACGGCCCCGCCGTTAAAAGAAGGCGAGGAGATAACCCGCACCCAGTCCTACGCCGACATGGATAAGCTCATAACCATCTTAAGCGATGTGTCGAATGATGTTAAGAATGTCACCGAGTCCTTGAGCAAGGTCCTCGGCGGGGATGAGGGAGAGATGACATTAAGGAACATAGTCAAGAACATAGAGGAGATCTCCTTCCGGGTAAACAGGATAGTGGCCAAGAACGACGCGCAGCTCGAGCACGTGCTTAAGAACCTCGATGAGTTCACGTCCATGCTTAAAAACGAGGGGCCGGGCATAACGGCCGAGCTTAAGACAGCCGTAAAAAACCTTAACGAGGCGCTCATTAAGACTTCGTCGAACCTGAACCAGATGATCGATGAGAACAGGGGCAATTTAAAAGAAGGCGTCGAGAACCTGAAGACCGCCTCCCTAAGCCTCCAGCAGGCGATGGACACCGTCAATAAGGTGACAAAGGAGATAGCGCCGGGCATAAGCGCTACCTTCAATTCCGTCGGCTCGATAGCGAAAAAGATCGACAAGGGCGAAGGCACCATCGGCAAACTCATAAACGACACCGAGCTGCACGAGAACATAAATAAGACCGTATCAGGGATAAACAACTACATAGCGAAGACAGAGAGCTTCCATATGTTCATAGGCTACAGGGGCGAGTACCTGTTCGACGCGAGGGACACCAAGAGCTATTTCTCCTTAAGGATACAGCCCAAGGCCGATAAATACTACCTGTTGGAGGTAGTCGACGACCCGAGGGGCAAGAGGAGGAAGGAGACCACGGAGACCGTCGTAGGCTCCACTACCACGACCTCGGTTGAGACCAAGACGTCCGAAGCGCTAAAGTTCTCAGCCCAGATAGCAAAGAGGCTCAAGAGCGTGATCCTTAGGGGCGGCATTATCGAATCCACCGGAGGAGCCGGGATCGACTATTACATGTACAGCGACAGGCTTAAACTGAGCCTCGAGGCGTTCGACTTCAGCCAGAAGGGCAACCCCCATCTTAAGGCAAGCTCGACAGTATACCTTAGCAAGTTCTTCTACCTTACCGCGGGCTATGACGATTTCGTGAGCAAGGTGGGCCTGCAGTCGGCATACGTAGGCGTAGGCTTCCAGTAAGAGGATGAGGACATAAAATACCTCATCAGCTCTGCCCCGGTATCCTCTTTCAGGTAGATATTCCCCCTTTTTCAAAACCCTCTCCAATCTCTTGATTATAGCCTGAAAAAAAGGTATAGTTTTTGCCTTCAAACGACGGCTTTATAAGTCATTTGCAAGGGCCTTTTCTTTTTGGAGCCTATTGAGTAAAGATATCGGCGATAAAGGCCCCATCGGGGTCGCCTTTGACATAGGCACTACGACCATAGCCGCCGCATCCGTTGACATGGAAAGCGGGCGCGTGCTGGGCGAGAGGGCGCTGCCGAACCCGCAGGCAAAATGGGGCGGCGACGTGGTGTCAAGGATCAACGCGGCAATAAAAGACCCGTCTCTTTTGGAAGGCCTCTCAAAGAGCGTCAGGGAGGCATGCGATACGATAATCGAAGGCCTTATGGGAGGGGAGAAAGCCGCCGAAGTCGTAATAGCCGGGAACCCGGTTATGGAGCACCTCTTTTTGGGCATCTCGCCCGAGCCGCTCTCCCGTCCGCCTTATAAGCCGGCATTTAAGGCCGCAAAGAGGCTGAGCGCCAAAGAGGCGGGCCTGATCTCAGGCGCGCCTCTCTACGCGTTCCCTTTAATAGGCGGGTTCGTGGGCGGGGATGCCGTAGCCGTGATCCTCTGCCTCGGGCTCCGTAAGAACCCTCTGCCCGCGCTTACTATTGACATAGGCACCAATAGCGAGATAATGCTCTCATCCAACGGGGCAATCTATGCCACGAGCGCCGCGGCAGGGCCTGCGTTCGAGGGCGGGGAGATAGAATACGGCATGGCCGCGGACAAGGGCGCGATACAGGGCGTAAAGATAGAGGGCGACAGGGTATCGCT
>JAUSLB010000042.1 GCA_030646655.1 Deltaproteobacteria bacterium
CGTGACCGAGATCCTCAGGTAGTCGATCTTCCGCTCGTAGGAGTCAACCAGCTTTTCCATATATGGCCTTTCAGTCCGTCAGCTCGTTTAGGTCCGGCTTTTTCATCCTTATTGGATTTGAATCAGTGTCATCCATGAAGAAATCAGATGATTGCGACTTTCCGGCCGTAGCGCTCGACCTCTCGGCCGGGGCTGTCCCGGTTTTAAAGACCTCGAATACAGGATCTTCGGTGGAAGGGCCCGCAAGAAGCCCTGTCTCAGGGTCTATCTTCGTGAACTCAAGCCCTTCGGGGACAGTGAAGTCCCTTACAGGCGTGTTGGAAAGGGCCCCCTGCATGAACTTAAGCCAAATGGGCAGGGCCGCCCTCGCGCCTGTCTCGCCCTTCCCGAGCGGCCTTTCATCGTCGTAGCCTACCCATGCGCCTGCGGCAAGGCCCGGCACATAGCCCATGAACCACGCGTCGTTTAAGTTATTCGTCGTTCCTGTCTTTCCCGCGGCAGGCCTGCCCAGAGCCCTTGCCCTCATGCCTGTGCCTGACTCGATCACGCTTTGCAACAGGCTCGTCATTATGTAAGAGGTCTGCGGGCTGATGGCCGGCGTTAAGAAGGGCTGGTTCTCTTCAAGCACCTTGCCGTTCCTCTCAGTTATTTTAGTGATAGAGAAAGGCTCGGGCCTTACTCCCATGTTAGCAAGGGTAGCGAAGGCTGTCGTCATCTCCTGCAAAGTGACTGCCGAGGAGCCGAGGGCCAAGGACAGGTCTCTGGCAAGGGGGGAGGTTATTCCGAGCGACTTCGCGTAGCTTATGGCGCGGTCTATGCCGATATCCTTGAGTATCTTTATCGTTATTATGTTCCTCGACCTCGCGAGGGCTTGTCTTACCGTAGTAGGCCCTAAGAACTGCTCGTCGTAATTCCTCGGCCTCCACTGCTCTTCTTTCATAGCCTCCTCGAATACAAGGGGGGAGTCTATGACGACCGTGGCCGGCGTGTAGTTCTTGTCGATCGCGGCCGTGTAGATTATGGGCTTGAATGAAGAGCCGGGCTGTCTTAGGGCCTGAACAGCCCTGTTGAACTGGGTTTTCGAGAAATCGTACCCGCCCGCCATCGCCCTTACAGCGACTGTCTCAGGCTCCATTACTAGTATCGCGGCCTGCGCCTCCGGCTCCTGCTCGAGCTTAAGCGGTATCGGGGCCGGGGGGTTATCGGACAGCGCCTTTACCTCCACGTCTATGACATCGCCCGGATGGAATATCTTCTTAAAGTCCGCGTATGCGCCTCCGTCAGGGTCTTTCGTGGTGTTATAGAGGCGCGCCCACTCAAGATCAGGGGAGTTGATTATCCCCTGCCTGCTCCCTATATCAACGCTCAAGGCTAAAGTCTTGGGGTTTGCGGCCGTGATCACGCCCTGATAGACCGCGCCTTCTTTTAAAGGCTCGCTGCCAAGAGCCTTGTCAACCTCAGCCGTGAATGAGCCTATCTCTTCGCCCTTAAGCGTGTTCTTCGGCCCCCTGTAGCCCCTCCTCTTATCGTATTCCCTCAGCCCATCTTTTAGCGCTGCGTTCGCGGCCTTCTGCATCTCGACGTCAAGGGTAGTATATACCTGAAGCCCTCCCTTGTAGAGCTCGTCAGCCCCGTACTTTTCTTCTAAATATATCCTTACCTGCTCCGTGAAATACGGGCCTACCCAGAGGCTGTCGGTCTTTTTTGGCTTAAGCCTCAGGGCCTTGTTCATGGCCCTGCCTGCATCCTGGGGGGTTATGAAGCCCTCTTCCACCATCCTGCCGAGGATAAACGCCTGCCTCTTTTTGGCGAGCTCTAAATTCGTATGAGGAGAATATTTGCTCGGCGCCTTAGGCAGCCCCGCAAGCATGGCTGATTCGGCGAGGTCTATGTCTCCCACGTCTTTGCCGAAGTAGGCTTCAGCGGCCGTTTGTACGCCGTATGCCCCGTTGCCGAAGTATATCTGGTTAAGGTAGAGGTTCAGGATCTCGTCCTTATTTAAGTGCTTCTCAATCCTGTAGGCCATGATAGCCTCGCGCACCTTCCTCGATACCGACCGTTCGGAGGAAAGGAAGCTCTTGGCAAGCTGCTGGGTTATCGTAGAGCCGCCCTGCACGACCTTGCCCGCTATTATGTTCTTAAAGAGCGCCCTACCGATGCTCGTATAATTTATCCCCTCGTGCTCGAAGAACTTGGTATCCTCCGCCGCCAGAAATGCCTTTATGAGGTGCGGGGGCATATTACTTAAGGGGACGACGACCCTCTTTTCGATGTAGAATTCCCCGATTATCCGCCCGTCGTGAGAATAGACGCTTGTGATAAGGCTCGGGCGGTAGTCCTCCAGCGCATCAAGGGAGGGGAGTCCGCGGGTAAAATAGTAATATGAACCAAGGCCTGCCAGAAATAGGCAGGCCAGAGATACAAGAGAGATCCTAAGTAGACGCATATACTAAAAATATAACAAAAACACAGGGGTAAAGCAAGGTAAACACCTTTTAAAAATATGGTTTTCAGGGGGGGCTTTGGCTATAAACAGGAAGTGTGGCCTTAAGCTGGTTTTTCACCCTGTGGCCGTTTTCCCCCGCTCCAAGCCTTACCGCTTGTTTCTCATTGAAAAATAAAGGGTTTTGCGTTAAATTAAGAGAATATGGTCAGATTAGAGGATATACTTGATAAGGTAGCCGCCTATAATCCGTCCGCAGACCTTGAAATCATTAAAAAGGCCTATGTCTTCTCAGGGGTCGTCCACCAAGGCCAGACGCGGATGTCCGGAGAGCCTTACCTAAACCACCCGCTCGAAGTAGCCGACATCTTAACAGGTCTAAAGATGGACTCCCAGTCCATAGCCACGGGCCTGCTTCACGACACCGTCGAGGACACCCATACGACCATAGACAAGATTGAGGAGGCCTTCGGCCCTGAGATAGCCAACCTCGTAGACGGCCTCACCAAATTGAGCCGCATGACCTTCGAGAAGAAGGCCGATCAGGAGGCCGAGAACTTCCGCAAGATGATCCTTGCCATGGGCAGGGACATCCGGGTGATACTCATCAAGCTCGCTGACAGGCTCCATAACATGAGGACGCTGGGCGCGCTCGACCCCGTAAAGCAGAAAAATATAGCGAGGGAAACGCTCGATATTTACGCGCCCCTTGCCAACAGGCTCGGCATCGGATGGATGAAGGCGGAGCTTGAGGACCTCGCCTTCATGTACCTCGACCCTGAGAAATACAAGTGGCTCAAAGAGCGGGTCGCGAAGGTAAGGGACGTCAGGGAGAACTATATCGAGCGGGTAAAAGAGATAGTCGAGCAGAAGCTCAAGGAGCACGGGGTGGAAGGGGAGGTGACGGGCAGGCCCAAACAGCTCTACAGCATCTATAAGAAAATGGCGGAGCAGGATGTCGAGTTCGAGAACATCTACGACATGATGGGCCTGCGCATAATCGTAAAGACGGTCAAGGACTGCTACGAGGTCCTGGGCATTATGCACTCTGTCTGGAAGCCCGTGCCCGGAAGGTTCAAGGACTACATAGCGATCCCCAAGATGAACCTGTACCAGTCGCTCCATACCACCGTAGTAGGCCCCGAAGGCGTCAGGGTGGAGGTGCAGATACGCTCGGATGAGATGCACAGGGTCGCCGAGTACGGGATCGCCGCGCACTGGAAGTATAAGGAAGGCAAGCTCTTAGCCAGCAAGGAGGATAAGTCCTTCGCCTGGCTTAGGCAATTGCTTGAGTGGCAGAGGGACTTGAAGGACTCGGCCGAGTTCATAGAGACGCTTAAGGTGGATCTGTTCCCGGAGGAGGTCTTTGTCTTTACGCCCAAGGGGGCCGTAAAGGAGTTCCCGGTAGGGGCGACGCCAGTTGACTTCGCCTTCGCCATACATACTGATATAGGCAACAGGTGCTCCGGCGCTCGCGTGAACGGCAGGATGGTGCCCCTTAGATACAAATTGAGGAACGGGGATGTGGTGGAGATTATAACATCCCAATCGCACCACCCCAGCAAGGACTGGCTTAAGTTCGTAGTAAGCTCGAAGGCAAAGGCACGGATAAGGCAATGGATAAAGACCGAGGAGAGGGAAAAATCCATCGACCTCGGCAAAGAGATATGCGACAAGGAGTTCTCAAGGCACGGGCTTGAGTACGGGAAGCTCCTGTAGGCCGGAGAGCTCGAAAGGATTGCCAAGGTATTCGGAGTCCAGGGGCTCGATAGCCTCCTTGCGAGCGTCGGATACGGGAAGATCTCGATACATCAGGTCTTGGGAAAGCTCCTCCCGCCGGAGAGGCTCGAGCAGAAGCAGAAGTTCTCGTTCATGCGGGTGCTCGATAAGTTCAAATCCGCCAAGGAGACCAAGAACGCGGTCATTGTGCGGGGGGTAGAGGACGTGATGGTAAGGTTCGCGCGGTGCTGTAACCCTCTGCCGGGCGACGAGATAGCGGGCTTTATAACCCACGGGCAGGGCGTCGCCGTACACGCGGCGGGTTGCTCTAACCTTCTGAATGTCGACGCCGACAGGAGGATAGAGGTGGCGTGGGACAAGAAGGCCAAGTCCACGAGGCCTGCCCGGATCGAGGTCGTATGCAGGAACGAGAAGGGGATGCTCGCTGAGATGACGAACGCCATAAAGGCGGCTGACGCGAACATCTCGAGCGCGGAGATAAAGACGAATCAGGAGAACAAGGCCATCTGCACCTTCGAGGTCGAGGTAAACGACCTCGCGCACCTTAAATCCATTATCTCCGCTTTGCAGAGGATAAAGAAGGTGATAAAAGTGGAGAGGCTCAGGCGCTTTACTAAAGAGGGCGAGCAGGAGAGCGCTACCTGAAATCAATAAGGGGGAGGGCCATGATAAAAGAGGAGATAAAGACCGACAAGGCCCCGCTGGCCATAGGCCCGTACTCGCAGGGCGTAAGGATCGGAAGGTTCCTCTTCCTCTCAGGCCAGATACCGGTAGAGCCGGCCTCAGGCATGGTCGTAGAAGGCGGCATAACGGCGCAGACAAGGCAGGTCTTAAAGAACCTTCAGTCAGTATTGAACGAGGCGGGATTCCGCCTTAAGGACGTCGTAAAGACGACGGTGTTCCTTAAAGACCTCTCCTGTTTCGCGGATATGAACGGGGTTTACGGGGAGTTCTTCTCAGCCCCTTTTCCTGCGAGGGCTACCGTTGAGGTGAGCGCGCTGCCTAAAGGGGTCGAAGTGGAGATTGACGCTATAGCGGTTGTGGGGGATGAGTAAGGCTGCGACTGCCGGCGCTGCGGCCGGCAGTCCTTTAAGCCGCCTTTGTGACAGTGCCGGAGCGCAGGCACCTGCTGCAGACCCTTATCTTCTTTACCCTGCCGTTCCGAACGGCCTTCACGGACTGGAGGTTCGGGTTCCATCTCCTTCTTGTCTTATTATTGGCATGGCTTACATTATTCCCGTAAACCGGGCCCTTTCCGCATATTTCACAATTGGCTGCCATGACGAATAGACCTCCGGAAAAATTTAATCTTAAAAAAATAACACAACAACCCCTTTATTGCAAGTCCTTTTTGGAAAGGGCACGCAAAAGATGATGAAGGGCGGGCTTATAGCCGCTTGTGCGGTATTGCTCGCCGTAATCGTATATCTTTTCCTCGATTTCACCGCGGGGCTTAAATATAAGAATGCCGAGCCTGCCGGGGCCGATGCGATTGTCGTCCTTACGGGCGGGGTGGGCAGGGTCGAAGAGGGGCTTAGCCTTTTAAGGAAGGGCAAGGCCGGGCTTCTGGTATTAAGCGGGGTGCACGAGGACGCTGACCACGACTCCATCTTCCTTAACAGCTTGAATAAGGCCGAGAAGCTTAATATTTTGCTTGAGAAGAGGTCGGGCTCAACTTACGAGAACGCGGTAGAGGTAAAAAGGTTCATGGAGGAGAGGGGGTTTAAATCAATGGTGCTCATTACATCCGTCTACCACATGAAGAGGGCCGAATATATTTTCAGGAAGATCATGCCGCCGGAAATCAGGATAGAGCCCTACAGGGTCTCCACCCCTAACTTTGACGAGGAGAGGTGGTGGCATGGCAGAAGCCTTGTCCTCCTTATAATAGAGTTCCTTAAATACAATTGGTACGAGGTCGGGTTCGGGGCAGGGGCGTTTTAAAAGTAGTGACGCCCACCTTTTGATTAGATTAGTTTTACAGGTGGGCTCAGCCCGCACTATGGCTCTAAACCAGATAATCATAAGTTAGGTTAAAAGAAAAATGAATTACATCATTTCCGTAGTTGCAGCCATCGTTGGTTTATTTTTGGGAAACTGGCTATCGCTCTTGTTTTATTTCCCCTTTTTATTAATATTGAGTAAGGTTTCTCCCAACGCTAAAGGACAAAAATCTGCAATATTGACACTTTATGTTTCAAGAGCCTGTATGGGTGTGGCTGTGTTCCTATTATTTTGTTTCTTTTCATATTTTGGTGCGCTTCG
>JAUSLB010000071.1 GCA_030646655.1 Deltaproteobacteria bacterium
ACAAATTGCTCGACTTTTCAGTCTCGCAATTTGGCAATCCTTCCATGGATTGCTTAACAGGTTGCGGCTTGAAGCAACCTGTTAAGGCTTGCCTTTTCCTGAGGGCCCGGCCTCGAACCTCTTTTTTATCAAAGATGCGACCTCATTCCAGCCGGACTCTTCGAGCTTATTTATAATTTCCTGTGTGGTTTCCTTAATTCTACCTCTGTTAAGGATCCTTTTCAAACTGTCCTCGAGCATTTTCTCTGGGGATTCGACAAAACCGTCGTCCTCCCTTAAAAGGAGGGCCGCAACCGTCCCTGCCTCCTCGTCTTTAAGCTCCCCTAAGGTTGAGGCGTCCATTTTAAGCCCCTTTTTGCATGAGTCCGCTATAAATAGGCCGATCCCCTTTAAAGCAGGGTCCCTGAAGACCTCAATGGCTGTCTCTATCTTATCGCTAAAAAGCTCCGGGTGCTTAAGCAATACCCTTAAAACAGTAAGCTCCGGCTGAATCAACCCCCTCTTAAGGTTCGAGCCTTTTGCCTCTAATACACCCTTAAAGGCTTTGGAAGGGCCGAACCCGCCGTTCAAAGGCATTTTAATGGCGTCGTAGATGGCCGAAGGCGCCATGCCGAGGGTTGCCGCCACAATAGATGCGTAATGACCCCTCTCTGCGACATTTTTGACCTTTAACAGATACTCGACAGCCGTATCGAAATATTTTTTCTTGCCCTCGGGCGCGGTCAATTTCACCTTCTTCTCAAGCTCCTTTAGGAAGAACTCCATCAGGGGCTCGGCCGCTTCTATCGCCTTTTTCATCCCATCCGGGCCCGATAAGGCGAGGAACTCGTCAGGGTCTTTCCCCTGCGGGAGCAAAACCGCCCTGCACGCCATCTCCTCGCTTAAAAAGAGCTGCAACCCCCTTATCGCGGCGTTTCTCCCGGCCTGATCAGAGTCAAAGAGCGCATAGACAGAGCCGTAGGGCTTCAATGCCCTAAGGTGCTGGGGCGTAAGCGCCGTGCCCATTGTTGCGATGCTGTTCGTAAACCCGTTCTTATGAAGGGCGAGGAGGTCGAAGTACCCCTCAACGACTATCGCGGAGCCTTCTTTTATTATCGACTGCTTTGCCTGAAAAAATCCGTAGAGGGTCTCGCCTTTTTTAAATACGGCGGATTCAGGGGAGTTAAGGTATTTCGGCATGGAGTTATCAATAGCCCTTCCGCCAAAGCCTATAATCCTGCCCTTAACGTCCGTTATCGGGAAGATTACCCTGTTCCTGAACCTGTCGTAATTGCCCTTGTCGCCCTTTATGACCACCCCGGCGTCAATAGCGGCCTCGGTTGAGATCCCCTTCTTTTTTAAAAAGCCTGTAAGCCCGTCCCACCTGTTCGGGGCAAAGCCGAGGTTGAACCTGCCGGCTATCTCGCCGTCAAAGCCCCTGTTTTTTAAATAAACTTGGGCAGAAGCGCCGTCCGCGCCACTTAGCTCTTTATAAAAGAACTCAGCCGACGCCTTCAGGGCCTGATATAAAAGCTCCCTCGGGTCAGGCCCTGTCTTTGCAACATCGGGTATGACTACGCCGTACCTCTTTGCGAGAGACCTGACGGCCTCGGGGAATGTGAGCCCTTCCTTCTTCATTATGAAGGTAATCACATTGCCAGTAGCGTTGCAGCCGAAGCAGTAATAGATCTTTTTTTCTTCGCTTACGGTAAAGGAAGGCGATTTTTCCGAATGGAAGGGGCAAAGGCCTGTATGGTTCTGCCCCCTTTTGATCAACGGGACATAGTCTGAGATGACCTGAACGATGCTCGCGCGGTCCCTTACTTCCTCTATCTTCTCTTTGGGTATCATCGAAAGGCCTCGGGACAAGACCTCATCCCGCCATATTATATTACTACGGACAGGAATATTCCATTTATTTAAGCTCCGCTACCGTGACCCCGCCTCCGCCCCTCATCGGGTCCCCGTGGCGGAAGTCTTTCACGAGATCATTCTTCTTCAAATACTCCTCTACGGCCCTGGCGAGCCTGCCTGTGCCGATGCCGTGTATTATCTCAACGGTTTGAAGCCCGTTCGCGTGGGCGTTATCGAGGAACTTCGTTATTAAAGGAATGGCCTCCTCAACCCTCATGCCTATGATATTGATGGAAGAGGCGGCCTCGACCTCCGCATTCACGCTGACCCCGCTGTAAGGCCTCTTAGAATCACCCCCTACCCTTTTCTTTAACTTATCCCAAGCGACCCAGACTTTAATGTTGCCGACCATGAGCTCGGCCTTCCTGCCTTCGTTATCTACGCTCAACACCACGCCCTTCGAGTTCGACCCTGCCATCGTCACCTTATCGCCGGCATAAGGGGCATATCTTTCGGCCTTGGGGACCAGTTTTTCAATCACCCTTGCCCCCGCGTCGTCGACCTCAGCATTTAATCTGCCAGCGAGAGCGGACGGGACCTTCAGGTTCTCTTCCCTTAACTTCTCCACCCTCTTTCTAATATCATCTTTTGCCTTGATTACGATCGACTCTATCTTCGCCTTTGCCCTCTCGACGATTACTTCCCTTTTTTCCCTCAGCTTCGCTACTGTCTCTTCCCGCCTCTTCTCAAGCGCCGCGAGCCTCTCCCTAAGCCTCTTTACCTCTTCCTTTTCTTCCTCCAGGAGCCTTATCGATTCTATGAACGCCCCTTCCTTTTCGCTTATATTCTTTCTTGCCCGCCCGATAAGCTCCGGCGGTATTCCGAGGCTTAAGGCGATAGAGAGCCCGAGGCTTGCGCCCGGAAGGCCGTAATGGAGGGCATAGAGGGGCTTCAAGGTCGATTCATCGAATTCTACGGACACATTCAGATAAGCCGGGTCTGTCTGGGCGTGCGCCTTAAGCAGATTCAGATGAGTCGTAATGACCGTTACCGCGCCCGCCTCCTTAAAGGTATCGAGGGCGGCCAATGCGAGGGCGCCTCCTTCGGAAGGGTCCGTGCCGGCGCCTATCTCGTCAATAAGAACGAGCGAGCCCTGCCCCGCAAGGCTCAAGAACTCCCGTATCCTTTTTATGTGGGCCGAGAAGGTGCTGAGCGACGCTATTATATCCTGCCGGTCGCCTATGTCGGAGAATATGGAGCTGAAGGCCACTATCTCGCTATTCTCCTCAACTGGTATGGGGATCCCTGAAAGGGCCATGAGGGTAAGCAAACCAAGCGTCTTGAGGGCGACGGTCTTTCCGCCCGTGTTCGCGCCTGAGATGACGAGCACCATGCAGCCGTCAGGTATTACTATATCAATAGGCACTACCTTCTGGCTGCCCCTTATCTCCTTTAATATCAAAAGCGGGTGCCGTGCCTTCTTTAGGCTTACCTCGCCGTCTTTCTTGATGACAGGGACTTTTGCGTCAAGCACCTTCGCGAACAGCGCCTTAGCCTGAACGCAGTCGAGCGAGCCGATTGTCTCCTGATCCGAGAGTAGAAGGTCTTTCTGCCCGGATACCCTGCGCGCCGCTTCCTTTAAGACCTCTATCTCCTCTGCCCTCTCCTCCTTCTTTAATACGGTGACCCTGTTATTTAATTCAACGAGCTCAAGGGGCTCGATAAAATATGTCGCGCCGCTGCCGGAACGGCCGTGTATCACGCCGCTAAAGCCGGTGTGCATCCCCGCCTTAATGGAGAGCACATAGCGGTCGTCCCTTATCGTTATTATGTCCTCCTGAAGCAGCTCCTTTACCTTTTTGTCTGTCGAGATGTCTTCTATTATTGAGCGAGCCCGCTCCTTGTTCCCCTTGAGCTCCTTCCTTATGCGGTATAGCCCCGAAGAGGCGTTATCCCTTATCTCGCCCTTATCGTCTATAATCCTGACAAGCTCCGAGTGGAGCGGCTTCTGTATGGATATCGAGCCTATCTTTGATGAGAGCAGAGGGTATGAGCGTGAAAACGACGGGTTGAGCAGCGATTTAAGCTGAAGAGATGCGCAGAGGTTGTTCCTTATCAGTATCAGCTCTTCAGGCAGCAGATAAGCGCCTTCAGGGCCGAGCTTCGCGATGAGTCCCCTGATATCGCTTACGCCCCCGAGCGGGAGCCTGCCGGATGCCTTTACGAACCCATCTACCTCTGAATACTCCTTGAACGCCCCCTCTATCGACGGGATCGCGCTTAAGGGCCTTAGGCCCTCGGCCCGCTCCCTGCCGGGAGGGGTGATTGTGAAGCCGGCGAGCTCTTTTAAGACAGGGCCGTACTCTAATGTTTCCAGGGTAGTGTTATCCACGCATAATATGATACCAAGCGGGGTGGAGGGATAAAAGGGAAATCTTTGGAATGAGGGGGCCGTGGCCGTAAAAAATTCAGTCCGTCTTGATCGATCTAACAGGATGCTGAAAAAGTCCGTCCTGGACTTTTTCAGCCACGATTTGGCCGGACTGCCTCCGTCCAATCCTTACAAATTGCTCGACTTTTCGATCTCGCAATTTGGCAATCCTTCCATGGATTGCCTATCAGGTTGCGGCTTGAAGCAACCTGATAAATTTTCTTTTGCGGGTTCAGGTTTGTAAATTGAAACCGGAGATTCGTATGCCACTTGCATCTCATGATTGGATCAAAAAAATGCGGGTTCCACCCGCATAGCGTTTTTATTTTTTTAACCTAAATCAGGGCATAGGGTGTGGCGACCGTAGGGACGGAGGAAGGGCGAGCGAGCCGGGGAGGATGCCGTAGGGCGCGCAGCGACCTTAGGGGGCGAGCGAGGAGGCTGGCGGCTGCAGGGAGCAAGCCCTATGCCCAAAAAGCGCACGGTAGTGCGCAAAAAGATTTCAGAAAAGGCATCCTTTCGCAAGTTCAATTTTCAAAATTGACCCCGGAGATTCGTACCCACTTGCATCTCATGATCGGATCAAGAAAATAGGGGTGGAACCCGCATAGAATCCTGTAATGTTCATTGGGCTTAAAAGTGGGCTCTTGTCCCTTACTTCCTCGCTATCCTCCTGAACCCGGAAGTCTCCACGACCTCTACGCCGTCGAGCACATGGTCGAGAATAAGGTTTACGCCTAAGGTGTCGCTCGAGATGTGGCCCGCTATGACCACGTTGACATGGCTCTTCTCCGCCTCTTTCCTGTGGTCTTCGCTTATGTGCATGCCTACTACCGTGCCGATGCCGGCTACAGCCAGCTTCTCATAGACCTTTTTTGACCCTCCCGTGCCCCCCGTCATATCGACGAAGATCTTTCCTGCCCTCCTTTTCTCCGACCCGCAGACGGCCTTGGGGGGAAAAGTCTCTCCCGATGCCTTCTGGTACTCCGGTATCTCGTTAAGCATCTCTATTATCTCGGAAACATAGGCAGGCTTTTTGTTATCGAAGATCTTCTGAAGAAAGTCAGTTACGGCGTTGTCCGTCGGCGTATGGACGCACATTATGGGGATATCGAGGAGCCTCGCCGCGTCTACCGCCCTCATATGGTTGACGGGCATGAGCCTGCGCTCGACCTCCCTTATCCTCTCCTCCATTATGTCTTCCGCCACATTTATGGGCACCCCGTATTTAAGGAGTATCCCCGACTGCATGCCCATGACATCGTAGAGGTTCGCCATTGCCCTGCCCTCAGGGTGGTGGGCTATTATAAGGTCTATTGGCTTTCCCCTTTCCCTGAGCCTGTCCGCAAGGAGCACCTCGCCTATCTCCATATCGATGCCGACGAGGGCCCTTTTTACCTCCCTGTCAGGGTCTCCGTAGAGGATACGGCTGTCCGAGTAGGGGTTCGTAAGGCGCTCGAGGTCGAAATACTTTTTGTCCTTTTCTTTAAGGGCCTCGTATTCCTTTTTCTCGCGCTCAAGGTCTTTTCTTACCTCTTCCGCGCCCCTCGGGTCGAGATCTATCCCCTTACCTACCGCCTTTTCGTATATCTCCCTTATCTTCATATTCCATCCTTTTTATTTAAATTATATCCAATTTTTAAGTTATTGCGCTTACCTTAGAAAAAATAACCCCCCCGCCCCTTCCAAGAGGCCGGGGGGGTTAAAAAAAACTTACCCGCCGAGGACTTCCTTTACTATGTCGTTTACGAGCTTGCCGTCAGCCTTGCCCTTGACCTGAGGCATGATCGCCTTCATGAGCTTGCCCATGTCCTTTTGCCCTGCCGCGCCGACGTCGGCTGCCGCCTTTTTTATTATGGCCCTCAGCTCGTCCGCCGAGAGCTGGGGCGGAAGATAGGCCTTTAATATCTCCATCTCCCTCTCCTCCTTCTCCGCGAGATCGAGCCTGTTCCCATTCCTGAACTGGTCGATGGAATCCTGCCTCTGGCGTATCAGGGTTGAGACGACCTGATGGACCTCTTCGTCGGCAAGCGGCCTCCTTAGATCGATCTCCTTGTACTTAACGGCGCTTAAGAGCATCCTTAAGGCGGAAAGCTTTTCCTTTTCCCCTGCCTTCAAAGAGGCCGAAACATCCTTTGAGATATCGTCCCGCAGGCTCACATGAATTCTCCTTTAAAGAGGTTATCAGTTGGCGGTTATCGGTGAAAGACCGTTGTCCGTGACCATTGCCGGTGAACCGAAAAAATATATTTAGCTGTAAGGGCGCTGATTTTAACGGGCCTTTTACTATCCCTTTTTAAGCTCTATGAGGATGAGCTTTACGATCGCCTTCAGGGTCTCGAATACGCCCGTTCCGTTGGCGGCGATCGCCTCGAAGTCGGGGACTCCGTTCTCGTTAATGACTTTCTTAAGCTCGGCTACGGGGACGATGTTGGGGAGGTCCCTTTTATTGTACTGTATCACATAGGGGATCTGGCTTAGGCTGTAGCCCTGCTCCTCGAGGTTTATCTTCATGTTCTCGAAGCTCTCGATATTGGCGTCCATCCTCTCGACTTGGGAGTCCGCAACGAAGACTATGCCGTCAACCCCTTTTAAGATGAGCTTTCTTGAGGCGTCGTAGAATATCTGCCCCGGGACCGTGTAGAGGTGGAAGCGGGTCTTGAAGCCCTTTATGTCCCCGAGGGAGAGCGGGAGAAAATCGAAGAAGAGCGTCCTTTCGGTCTCTGTGGCAAGGGTAATCATCTTGCCCTTCGCCTCGGGCCGGGACTTCCGGTAGATGACATGAAGGTTCGTGGTCTTTCCGCAAAGACCGGCGCCGTAATAGACTATCTTACAGTTAATTTCCCTTGAGGAATAGTTTATGAATGACATCTCTTATAGACGGCCCGGCCGCAGACTGGCTTATTCCAATAGGCCCGGCTTAGCCGGGCATTTCGGTTGAGGCTTAAATCACTTTAAAGGCTGTACGCTGAAGCTGAAATGGGCCGGGAGGTCCCGGCGAGTCGACAAAAAATTAATGGAAGAGCCTTTCGATATCTTCGTCCGTTATCTCTT
>JAUSLB010000046.1 GCA_030646655.1 Deltaproteobacteria bacterium
TTCTGCAACTCAGGGGCAGAGGCGAACGAGGCGGCTATAAAGCTTGCCCGCAAATACTTTAGTGTAAAGGGCGAGAGCAGATTCCAGATAATCACAATGGAAAAATCCTTCCACGGCCGGACTCTCGCCGCGCTCGCCGCCACAGGACAGAAGAAGTTTCAGGCAGGCTTCGAGCCTCTTCTGGAAAAGTTCACCTATGTGCCGTTTGACGATGTAGCCTCGCTCCAAAAGGCCGTTAACAGCCAGACCGCCGCTGTAATGATAGAGCCCATTCAGGGCGAGGGCGGGGTGAATGTGCCTTCTGACGATTACCTCAAGGGCGTAAGGGAGGTCTGCAAGGGGGCAGGCGCGCTTCTTATATACGACGAGGTGCAGGTCGGGATGGGCAGAACCGGCACTCTTTTCGCCTATGAGAATTACGGCGTTGCCCCTGACATAATGACTCTCGCCAAAGGGCTTGCGGGAGGCGTCGCCATAGGGGCGATGCTCGCTACCGACGAGGTAGCGTCTGCCTTCACCCCCGGCTCGCACGCGTCCACCTTCGGGGGCAACCCGCTCGCCACAGCCGCGGGCATGGCGACGATAAAGACTATGCTAAACGAGGGAGTGCTCGACAACTGCAAAAAATCGGGCGAGTACCTCTTTAAGAAGTTGCTTGAGCTTAAGGCAAAGCACCCTTTCATAAAGGAGGTGCGGGGCAAGGGGCTCATCATCGGGATGGAGCTGGAAGAGGGGATAAAGTGCGGGGATATAGTAAAGGA
Organism: Deltaproteobacteria bacterium; assembly: GCA_030646655.1. Classification (GTDB taxonomy): domain Bacteria; phylum Desulfobacterota; class GWC2-55-46; order GWC2-55-46; family GWC2-55-46; genus JACRCL01. The sequence goes on from JAUSLB010000046.1 coordinate 762, forward strand.
GGGCCTCAACAGGGGGCTGCTTCTTAACTGCGTCGGCGACAAGACCTTGAGGTTCATCCCGGCCCTTACTGTCACATTGGGAGAGATAGACGAGATGCTGGGGATATTAAAAGGGGTGCTGGAGGGGGTTAAATAATTTTTATTGATATGGATGGTTGCATATACTTTTAAAAGGCTACGATTGATGTATAAACTTGATGAAATGAAATAAGTTTTTCCCTCCCCCTCGATGGGGGAGGGTAGGGTGGGGGTGGGTAATTAAAAACAATATATCCACTCTTGCAAAAAATCTCAGGAAGAATTGTACAGATGCAGAGAAATTATTATGGAGATATTTAAGGTTAAGACAGATTGAAGGCTCTTTAAGATCAGAAGACAGGAGCCAATCGGCGAATATATCGTTGATTTTGTATGTTTCGAAAAGAAGGTGATTATCGAACTGGACGGCGGGCAGCACGCAGGTTCGATTAAAGATATTGAAAGAGATAAATGGCTTACAGGGCAGGGTTATAAAATCCTGCGCTTCTGGAACAACGACGTATTGAACAATACGGAGGGTATTATTGAGGTTATAAAGAGAGCTCTTCGGTAACCCTCCCCTTAATCCCCTCCCATAAAGGGAGGGGAGGATTTGAAAAAAACCATAAGAGATTTTGGAATAGTCGAGCACACATAAAATCATTAATCAAAACAGCGGAGCCTTAATGAACCTCCTTACAGTAGCCGATTTAAATAATGAAGAGATAGACAACCTCATAGAGCGGGCCTCTGCGTTAAAAGAGCGGCACAGGAAGGGGATACCGCATACGCCTCTGCGCGGAAAGACACTCGGGCTGATATTTGAGAAGTCCTCCACGAGGACGCGCGTGTCTTTTGAGGTAGCGATGCACCACTTAGGCGGCAATGCCGTATTCATAAGCGGCAAGGATTCCCAGATCGGCAGGGGCGAGCCCATTAAGGACACCTCCCGCGTTATGTCAAGGTATGTTGACGGGATCGTCATAAGGACCTTCGGGCACGAGATAATAGAGGAGTACGCGAGGTACTCGGCTGTGCCGGTCGTCAACGGCCTGACTGACACGCACCACCCCTGTCAGGTTCTCGCGGATGTTTTAACCGTAGTAGAGAAAAAAGGCTTCTACAAGGGGCTAAAGTTCTGCTGGATAGGCGACGGCAACAACATGGCGAACTCGTGGATAGAGGCGGCTATGAGGCTCGGGTTCGACTTGACCCTTGCCTGCCCCAAAGGCTACGCTCCCGACAACGCTTTTTTAAAGAAGGCGAAGGCCGAGGGGGCCTCAAACATCCGCGTCACGGAGAATGTAGAGGAGGCGGCCAAAGACGCCGATGTCCTCAATACCGATGTATGGGCCTCGATGGGGCAGGAGGAGGAGAGCGAAAGAAGGAGGGGGGACTTCAAAGGGTTTCAGATAAACTCCGATGTGCTTAAGCTCGCCAAGAAGGACGCTATAGTCCTCCATTGCCTGCCCGCTCACAGGGGCGAGGAGATTTCGGACGAGGTTATGGAAGGGGCTCACTCGGCGGTATGGGACGAGGCTGAGAACAGGCTGCATATCCAGAAGGCGATACTCGAATGGCTCCTGGCAGAGGGCGGAAGGTAAAAGATTTTTAAAGGGCGCAATTTTTTATATTTTAAGGCGGTTTTACCGGAACAAGATTACGGGCTAAAAGGAGAAGTGATGGGCAGGGAGATTAGAAAGGTCGTTCTGGCCTATTCAGGCGGGCTTGATACCTCTGTAATAATGAAGTGGCTCATTGAGAAGTACAACTGCGAAGTGATCGCGTTTTCCGCCGATATCGGGCAGGGCTCGGAGTTGAAGGGGCTCAAGAAAAAGGCCCTCAATACGGGCGCTAAGAAGATATATATAAAGGATCTAAGGGAAGAGTTCGTATCAGACTTCGTCTTCCCGATGCTGAGAGCCGCATCCGTCTATGAAGGCACTTACCTCCTCGGCACATCTATCGCAAGGCCCCTTATCGCAAAGGCCCAGATGGATATCGCTAAGGCCGAGAGGGCTGACGCGGTTTCCCACGGCGCAACAGGCAAGGGGAACGATCAGGTAAGGTTCGAGCTCACATACTATTCCATCAACCCGCATATAAAGGTAATAGCCCCGTGGCGCGAGTGGGACATGAAAGGCAGGGCGGACCTCATACGCTACGCGAAGCGGCACGGCATCCCCGTGCCTGTCACAAAGGCGAAGCCCTACAGCTCTGACCGCAACCTCTTTCACATTAGCTTCGAGGGAGGCATCCTCGAAGACCCGTGGGCTGAGCCTCCGGAGAACATGTATGTGCTCACGAAGTCCCCGCAGAAGGCCCCTAACAGGCCTGCCTACGCAGAGTTGGGCTTTGAAGGCGGCAACCCTGTGTCGGTTAACGGTAAACATCTGTCCCCTGCAAAGCTCCTGTCCAGGCTCAACGAGCTTGGCGGGGAGAACGGCGTGGGCAGGGTCGACATGGTGGAGAGCAGGTATGTGGGCATGAAGTCGAGGGGGGTATATGAGACCCCCGGAGGCACGATACTGCACGCGGCGAGGAGGGCCGTTGAGTCTATCACGATGGACAGGGAACTTATGCATCTGCGCGATAGCTTGACGCCGAGGTATTCGGAACTCGTCTACAACGGCTACTGGTACTCGCCTGAGAGGAGCGCCTTGCAGGCGCTCATTGACGAGGCTACAAGGAACGTGACGGGGGTGGCGCGCATGAAGCTGTATAAGGGCAATGTGACGGTCGCCGGGAGGAAGGCCCAAGCGTCGCTGTATCATCCGGACTTCGCCACGTTCGAAGAGGACGCGGTCTATGACCAGAAGGACGCTGAGGGATTTATAAAGATAAACGCCTTACGGCTTAAGATAAAGGCGATGGTTGACGGCAACAGGAAGAAATAAAAAAATCGTTCGTAAAATGAAGAGATTTAAAAGGAGTTGTTTTGAAGGTTTGCAGGTTCTCGTTTAACGGTAAGGCCTCGTACGGTGTCATTGAAAACGGCGTAGTATATGAGATTGACGATGATCCTTTTTCAGGGAACCCGGTTGATGTCAAGAAAAAGGGAGAGGGCGTAAGGCTTGCGGATGTGAGATTGCTCGCCCCTTCCATGCCCTCGAAGATAGTGGCGATAGGGCTAAACTACAAGGCGCACGCGGCTGAGTTCAACAAGCCCCTGCCCGAAGAGCCGATGATGTTCATGAAGCCCTCCACCGCCGTAATAGGCCCGGAGGACGCGATAATCTATCCTTCCCACATGTCCCACAGGGTAGATTACGAAGGAGAGCTCGGGGTCGTTATCGGCAAAAGGGCGAAGGACGTAAATGTAGAAGAGGCGGCATCATACATATTCGGCTACACCTGCTTTAACGACGTCACAGCGAGGGACCTTCAGGGTAAGGACGTCCAGTACACGAGGGCAAAGGGGTTCGACACCTTCGCTTGCGCGGGGCCGTGGATAGAGACTGATCTGAACCCGCTCGATGTGAGGATAGAGACATATTTAAATGGAGAAAAGAGGCAGGACACCTCTACGCGCGATATGATATTCGATGTCTTTAAGCTCGTAAGCTTCGTCTCCCGCGTGATGACGCTCCTTCCGGGCGACCTCATCGCAACAGGCACCCCTTCGGGTGTCGGCAAGATGAAGCCCGGCGACATCGTTGAGGTCAGGATAGAGGGCATAGGGACTTTAAGGAACAGGGTCGCGGACAGGCTCTCCGCTTAAAAGATATTTAACAGGGACATCAAGGAGGTATTTGGAAAGATGGCTGAGGATTACATACAGTGGCTCATCGCTGAGAGGATAGGCGGGAGCACATTCGGCAAATCCACAAAGATCTATAAGTTCGAGAAGATAAAGAGGGCCAAGGCAGAGGCGAAAAAGAACAGCCCCAATACGGAGCTCTTTGACTTCGGAGTGGGGGAGCCGGACGAGATGGCCTTCCCATTGGTCGTGGAGGCCTTGAGGCTTGAGTGCGCCAAGCCCGAGAACAGGGGCTATTCCGATAACGGCATAGCGGAGCTCAAGGAGGCGGCGGCAAGGTATCTTGAAAAGGTCTACGGCGTTGCAGGCATAGACCCTTATAGAGAGGTCATCCATTCAATAGGCTCGAAGCCCGCGCTCGCCATGCTGCCGGACGCGTTCATTAACCACGATGACGCTGTTCTTATGACAGTGCCCGGCTATCCGATAATCGCCACGCACACCGAGTGGAACGGGGGGAGGGTAGTAAAGCTGCCTTTAAAAGAGGAGAACGGGTTCCTCCCTGACCTCGACAGCGTCCCTGAAAAGGATTTGAAGGCCGCAAAGCTCCTTTACCTCAATTACCCTAATAACCCCACGGGCGCTACAGCGACAGCCGAGTTCTTCAGTAAAGTCGTCGAGTTCGCCAAAAAGAACAAGATAGTCGTTGTCCACGACGCGGCTTACGCGGCGCTTTCTTTCGAGTCAAAGCCCTTAAGCTTTTTATCGGTGGACGGCGCGAAGGATGTAGGCGTCGAGATACATTCCTTTTCAAAGGCCTTCAACATGACCGGCTGGAGGCTCGCCTTTGTCGCGGGCAACGAGAAGATAGTGGCGGCCTACGGCCATGTGAAGGACAACTTCGATTCCGGCCAGTTCATAGCGATCCAGAAGGCCGGCATCTACGCGCTTGACCACCCGGAGATAACGGAGAAGATCTCCGCCAAGTACAAGAGAAGGCTCAAGCTCATGGTCGACGCGCTGAACGCATGCGGCTTTTCCGCCGCGATGCCCAAAGGCTCCTTCTACCTCTATGTGGGTGCGCCGAAGAAGGCGAAGGGGACTAAGTTCGGGAGCGCCGAGGATGTATCTGAATATCTCATAAAACAGGCGCATATCTCGACAGTGCCCTGGGACGATGTGGGCCGGTACTTAAGGTTCTCCGCCACATTCGCGGCAAAGGACACAGAGGACGAATACAGGGTAATAGAGGAGATGCAAAAGAGGCTTAAGGCGCTTGAGCTTGAGTTCTAACAGGATGCGGAAAAAGTCCGTCCTGGACTTTTTCCGCAACGGCTTGGCCGAAGTGAATTTGTCCAAGCCTCACAAATTGCTCGACTTTTAAGTCTCGCAATTGC
>JAUSLB010000056.1 GCA_030646655.1 Deltaproteobacteria bacterium
CACGCCTGGCCCGGGCGGTTCTCATGCGTGCCTATTCGCAGAAAGAGCCGTTTTCTAAAAGCGCACTATTTGAGATTGTGCTGTGCGCAGAGCACCCCCGCCATTTATGGCGGGGTAATTGAATGGGTATGCCAGCCGCAATCCCGTCGCTTTAGCGGCGGGTCAAGGCTGGCAAATAAAAATGATTTTCCGTACCATCAAAATTCTCCGTCATTTATGGCGGAGAATTTTCATTATAAAAGGAAGAGGGGTTATTACTCAGGGATATTTTTTGTAAAGAGTATGAACGCCATAGCCGGCCGCTTCGATGAGTCCCGCATGGCGAAGTGGATGCCCTCAAGGGTCCACCCGTCCTGCACCTCTTTATTTATGCGGTCTCAAGCTCCTCTGAGGTTACCATGCTAAGCTCAACGACCCTGTATTTGAGCATGATTTATAGCGCCTTTTTTTTAGTTATAAAAAAGGCGGGGCTTTTGCTTCCCCGCCTTTTTTAAATTATATGGGCTTTGCTCAGATATTGACCTTCTTAGGCATATTCTTCTCTGTTTCCTTCTTATCGTCCCGGACCTTCTTGGCGGCCTCAGTCGGCTGGTATGTGCAGAAGGGCTCTTCATCCATGTAGTTGCCTGTGAATGCGAACGCCCTTGCCCTGCAACCTCCGCAGACCTTCCTGAACTCGCAGTAACCGCACCTGCCGTTGTAGTCGTCCCATGTCCTCATCTCCTGAAAGACCTTGGAGGTGTCCCAGATGATGCTAAAAGGCTCTTTCCTTATATCCCCGCATTCAACATCGAGGAAGCCGCATATCTGCACCTTGCCCGTGTTCGATACGAAGGCGAAGGACTGCCCGCCCATGCACCCCTTGCTCATGGCGTCAAGCCCGTGCGTCTCAGGAGTTACGGTTATCCCCTTTTCGCGCTCCTTCTGCCTGAAAATCCTGTAATAATGCGGGGCGCAGGTGGGCTTGAACTGGAGCGGCACCTTCTCCCTCATCTCGTAGAACCACGAAAGCGATTTCTCATATTCTTCAGGAGAAATCTCCTGATCCTTCAACTGCGCCCCCCTTCCGGTAGGCACAAGCAGGAAGGGATGGTGCGCCACGGCCCCGAGGCTTATAACAAGCTCGAGTATCTTGGGCAGTTCAGCGAGGTTATGCTTTGTAATGGTCGTATTCACCTGAAACGGCAGGCCGACCTTCTTTACGTTCTCTATGGCCTTCATGACGCTCGCGAAAGCGCCCTGAACCCTTCTAAAGTTATCGTGGCTCTCGGCGGTAGCGCCGTCGATAGAGAAGCTGACCCTCTGGATGCCGGAGTCTATCATCTTCCTCGCCGTCTCCTCTGTTACGAGGAAGCCGCACGGCGCCATGACCATCCTTAGCCCCAGCTTTGTCCCGTGCTTTGCTATGTCCCAGATGTCGTCCCTGAGCATCGGCTCTCCGCCGGTCATTATTATAATCGGGCTCGAGAAGGACGCGACATTGTCGAGGAACTTAAAGCACTCTTCAGTTGTAAGCTCGTTCGGGTAAGGGCCGAACCGCGCCGCGGCCCTGCAATGTATGCAGTCGAGGTTGCAAGACCTCGTCAATTCCCAAGCAATGAGCTTCGGCATCCACTTCCTTCCGCCGCTCTTATCCGGACCTTTCGCCATCCCCGGCACCTCGTGCGGGTGGCCTTTTGGCATATGCATAACGACTCCTTTAGTCTGTTTTTGAGGCTACTTCTGAAGTAACTTCGCCGCTTCCTTCGCGAAATAAGTCAGTATCATGTCAGCCCCGGCCCTCTTTATCGAGGTCAGAGATTCCATCATCGCCCTGTCCCCGTCGAGCCAGCCTTTCTCAGCCGCGGCCTTTATCATCGAGAATTCCCCGCTTACATTGTACGCGGCTGTCGGATAGCCGAACTCAGTCTTAATCCTTCTTATTATATCGAGGTAGGGGAGAGCTGGCTTTACCATCACTATATCGGCCCCTTCCTCTATATCGAGCGCTACCTCCCTCATAGCCTCGTCGGCGTTGGCCGGGTCCATCTGGTAGCTTCTTCTGTCGCCGAACTGCGGCGTTGACTCAGCCGCGTCCCTGAAGGGCCCGTAAAACGCGCTGGCGTACTTTGCCGCGTAGCTCATTATAGGGATATGGGAGAAACCGTTGGCGTCGAGTATATCCCTTATGGCCGCTACCCTCCCGTCCATCATGTCAGAGGGGGCCACTATATCAGCCCCCGCCTCGGCGTGCGAGAGCGCCTCTTTGCTGAGGAGTTCAAGGGTGGAGTCGTTGTCCACGTCCTTGTCTTTTATGATACCACAATGGCCGTGCGAAGTGTATTCGCACATGCAGACGTCCGTCACCACGGCAAGGCCCGGGACCTTGTTTTTTATGGCCTTTATCGCCTCCTGCACAGGCCCGTCAGGGTCAAAGGCTGATGAGCCTTCCTCGTCCTTGTGCTCAGGGATGCCGAAGAGTATCACAGCCGGGATGCCGAGCTTCTTAACCTCTTTCGCTTCTTTTATGATGTTATCGACCGAGAGCTGGTAATGGCCGGGCATCGACTTTATCGCCTTTTTTACGCCTTTGCCGAATGTCACGAATAAAGGGAGGATAAGGTCGTTCGGCGTAAGGGTCGTCTCCCTTACCATGTTTCGGATCGTCTCGGTCTTCCTCAGCCTTCTCGGCCTGTAGAATGGGAAGTTCATCTCATGTCCTTTTTAAGAATTTTTTTAAGATCAGTTCGAGACAGCTTTTAAAATACTTTTTTTGTAAAACCCGGCCATCGCCGAAGTTAACGCGGGGATGGTGTACTCTTTCGGCATAATATCGACTTTAATGCCGTTTTCTTTAGCGGTATCGGCTGTTATCGGCCCTATGCAGGCTACGACCACACCCTTCAATAATTCCGGGATTTCAGCCTTTTTGAAGATGCTCACGAAGTTGGTGACCGTAGAAGACGATGTAAAGGTAATTATGTCTATCCCGCCTTCGAGCAGGAGCTCTTTTAGCTCGCCAGCCTCCTTAGCTGGCCTTATAGTCTTATAAGAGGGCACTACATCGATCTTGCCGCCGAGCCGCTTTATCTCAACAGGAAGGAT
>JAUSLB010000062.1 GCA_030646655.1 Deltaproteobacteria bacterium
AAAGATAGCCTTTAATAACGGAATTACGCACCTCGTCGAGGCAGGCTCTGATATTTTCCTCATGCCTTCAAGGTATGAGCCATGCGGCCTTAATCAGATGTACAGCCTTAAATACGGGACTATCCCCATAGTAAGGGCCACAGGCGGGCTCGAGGACACTGTCCGCGATTATAAGGACAACGAGGGGACCGGCTTTAAATTCAAGGAATACTCGGCATCCGCGCTCGTAGAGAAGGTAAAGGAGGCGTTAGCCGTCTACAAAGATAAAAAGGCTTGGGCAGAGCTACAGAGGAGGGCTATGGCCGGGAACTTCTCGTGGGAGGAATCCGCCAAGAGGTACCTGGAGCTTTACCGCCTTGCCATAAAGAACTGCCTAAAAGTTGAACAGCAGAGCACTAAAAACACGCAAGTTAAAAGCCCCAAATAGCCGCGCCCTCTTTCAAAACCCTTTAAAAACGTTTTGGCACTGAATTTGCTATTATCCCTCTATATGAGGAATATAGCGATAGTTGACGACAATCCATCTGAAAGGCTCATACTTAAAGGGCTCGTGCAGGATAGCGGCTATAACATAATAGCCGAAGGCTCGAACGGCGCGGAGGCTGTTGAGATTTGCAGGACAAAGGCCCCTGACCTTATAATAATGGATGTGAAGATGCCCGTTAAGGAAGGGATAGAGGCGGCCTCTGAGATAAGCGATACATGCCCTACCCCTGTAGTCCTCCTTACCGGAAGGGACGACGAGGAAACGATAAAGAGGGCGGTTGAGGCAGGCGTGATGGGCTATCTTGTAAAGCCGGTAAGGCAGGAGGATCTCGCCCCGGCCATAGAGCTTGCCGTAACGAGGTTTCAGGAGTTCAGGATGCTTAGGAATGAGCTGACAGAGCTCAAGGGCGCGCTGCAGGCGCGAAAGATGATAGAGAAGGCGAAGGGCCTGCTTATGGAGAGGGAGAATATAACGGAGGGAGAGGCCTTTTCAAGGATAAGGAAGATAAGCATGGATAAGAGAAAGTCCATGACAGAGATAGCCGAAGTGATAATCCTCGCGTTCGAGAAAAAAGGCGGGAGCTAAGTTGGTTATTAATCGGGGGAATTTAAAAAAGGGTATTTTTCTACTTCCTATAAAAAATAAAATAACCTTTTACGGTGCGTTTTTATGCGTAAAATCCTCGTCCTCCAGCATGTCCCGCACGAGGGGCTCGGCACGATAGGCCCGGCCCTGAGGGGCCATGACCTCAATGTGGATTTCCTTAAGATCTACGAGAACAGGAGGATACCGCCGGATATAAAGGGCTATTCAGCCCTTATTGTCATGGGAGGGCCCATGGGGGTCTATGAGGACGATATCTATCCTTTTATAAGAAAAGAGATTAGATTAATTGGATCGGCCCTCAAAACAGATACCCCTGTTCTGGGCATCTGCCTCGGCTCCCAGCTTCTTGCGAAGGCGGCTGGCGCGAGGGTCTATAAAGGTAAGGCAAAGGAGATAGGCTGGTACAGGACTACGCTTACGGACTGCGGCCTGACCGACAGGCTTTTGCTCGGCCTTCCTAAGGATTTCACGGTCTTTCACTGGCACGGCGATACCTTCGATATACCGCCCGGAGGCAAAAACCTCGCCTCTTCCGAGCTGTTTCCCCATCAGGCTATAAAGGTTGGAAGGCGCGCGTACGGCTTCCAGTTCCACCTCGAGGTAACGGAGGCCATGATCTCCGAGTGGATAAAGGTGAACGAGGAGGAGCTAAAGCCCCTTAAGGGCATAGACCCTGAAGGAATAATAAAGGAAACGCCGGATAAGATAGGGGCCCTCCACAGCTACGGCTCTACGGTAATATCGAGGTTCTTAAGGCTGGTCGATTAATGTGCAGCGGGTGATTATCTTTAAGGCAGCCTTAAGCTTTTAACGGTGAAAAAGGCCGTTTTTCGGCGCTTTTTAGCTGGCACTGAAGTTGCAATAAATTAAAGGCGAAAACGGTTACAAAGATGTAACCTGAAATAAAAAGAGGTTTACAAAAGGCAAAGGCGCCTTTCCGTAAGGGGGGCGCCTTTTTGTTTCCCCCCTCAAACCAAAAAAATCCAGTAGAGGGAGGGAGTAGAGATGAAGCTAAAGAAGTTCCTGACAGCGGTTGCAGCAAGCACGGCGGCGGTTTTCACATTGGGAGGCAGCGCGTACGCAACGCCTTCCACGACTTACTGGACACCGGCCACCTCGGATATCCAGCCGTACAAGGTCCTCCATATCGGCATAGACAATTACTTTACGGTAGGGCGGAAAGATGAGAAGAGCTCTCTGCCTACGGATGTCGGCCTGACCATAGGGGTGCTCCCTTATGAGAAGCTCCAGCTCGAGGTCGGGGTCGATCTCATGGAGCCTTCCACAGACCCGCTGTTCTTCAACGCCAAGCTCGGCACGCCCGAGGGCGCGCTGTTCGAAGGCTCGCCGGCCCTTAATATCGGCATCTTCAATGTCGGCACGGACAGGAAAGAGGCCGCGAGGGACGGGGACGGCAGGACCGATTACAACATAGTTGATTTCATAGTGGGCAAATCGCTCCCATTCGGGCTCGGCAGGCTCCACGCAGGGGCGTACTACGGCAACTCCAAGACCCTTCTTGACAGGAACGGGGAAAAGGAGAATACCGGCTTCATGGTCGGCTGGGACATGGGCATAATGCGCCAGAAGGAGAGCGACGGCGGAGAATACCATAAATGGATCTTTGCCGCTGACTACGCATCGGGCAAGAACGCCATCGGCGGAGGCGGGGTCGGGATTTACCATTACTTCACAAAGAACGTCTCGCTCCTCGCTGGCCCTGTCTGGTACAACGACCCGGTCGTAGTGGGCGTGAACGAGAGCGCGAAGTATGTCTGGACGACTCAGATCGACATAAACTATTGAAACAGACCCAACAGGTTGCTTCAAGCCGCAACCTGTTAAGAAGACTGATGCCGCTACAGGGCTGTAGCGGCACTTAAAAAGGCAAGGCGCCTTTAGCCCGGCTTCAACAAGGGGGTTGAAAGAATATGAAAAAGATCGAAGCGGTAATAAAGCCTTTTAAGCTCGACGACGTGAAAAAGGCCTTGAACGACATCAGTATTCAGGGCATGACCGTAACCGAGGTCAAGGGGTTCGGCAGGCAGAAGGGCCATACAGAGTTCTACAGGGGGGCCGAGTACACGGTGGATTTCCTGCCCAAGATAAAGATCGAGGTCGTCACGACCGAGGAGATGGCCCCGAAGGTCGTGGAGGCGATAATGGGCGCAGCAAAGACCGGGAAGATAGGCGACGGCAAGATCTTCGTCTCCGCCATAGAGGAGACGATAAGGATAAGGACAGGGGAGGTCGGGAAAAATGCGCTATAAGCTCGAATC
>JAUSLB010000067.1 GCA_030646655.1 Deltaproteobacteria bacterium
AGGATGAAGCTGAATATGCTAAACGCGCGGTTTCAATAGGAGCAGCTGATACTGATAAACCGGCACTGAAATTCCTTTCCAAGATGGATCCACCTACAAAAATCATCCCGGGAATTACCAGGTACTAATAGAGGATGGACAGATTGATTGGTTTGTTGAGCAATTCAGTGCGGACAGGAATTCCGGGGACATCCATGATAAGTAATGTCAATGGGAAAACGGAGATTTCCGGGAATAATTCGGGGCAGTATAAGCATACTTAATTTAACGCCCCTTAGACTTCGACCTTTTCCTTAAGGTTGCTGATCACCTCCTGTCGTCGGAGGCAGAGGTTTTTCCGGCAATGGCTCTCCGAAAAGTATCTGCGTATGCCTTCCCCGATACTTATACATCGCCACAAGTAAAAAAGATTCTTCGCTACGCTCAGAATGACAACCTGCTTGAGCTTTTGGTGTTAGTTTCATGTCCTGCATGGGGAGCCGAAGGCGGCTCAGAATGACAGGCTAAAATAGTTTTTCCGCATCCTGTTAAAAGCTTCTCGCGTGTTCAGGTTACTACCGCGGAAAAACCCCCTTCAAAAAGCAATCACCACCTCTTGCTCTCATCCATCAACAATACCCAAGGCTTTCTTATGAACTTTGGTATCCTTTTGAGATACCTCGAAAGGATTACGAGCGAGAACCTTATCATCCCGAAGCCCTTTGCTTTCGGATACAGCACAACCTCCCCTGTCCACCAGCACATGTAGGCCTTCCACCTCTCCCATGCCTCCTTCTGGGTGATGGAATGGCTCTTCCTCGCGTAGGTCGTTGCGTTCACGAACCCGTAGTCCTTGAGGCACTCCCTTTTGAATAATATCTCCTTAAGCGCCCTCCTCACCCCCACGAAACCCCCGTAATAGAACCGCCCGCTCGTGTCGTGGAGCGCGATTACTCCGCCCTCTATGACGAGCTTAAGCCACAGGTTTATATCCTCCGCAACATACTCGTACTCGTGGCCGCCGTCTATCCAGAGAAGGTCGATATTCCTCGTAAGGTCCCATTTCCTGTAAGCCTCTTCTGAAGAGGCCTTTACCGGGGTTATGAACTCCTCCACCCCTGCGTTCCTTATATTGTCCTTAAACCTCGGGAAGGTATCGATTGAGCCGTGCTCCGATGAGCCGCCGAAAGGGTCTATGGCGTAGATGCGCGCGTTCTTATTGCCGCTGTCCTTTAACCCAAAGGCCATGCAGACGGTGGATTTGCCGCAGTAGCTCCCTATCTCAGCGATAACCCCGCCGGGCCTGAGCCCGAACGCCTTCTCGTATAAGAGGTACGCCTCTCCATCATAGAGGAAGCCCTCGACCTTCCTTATTATAGAATAAAGCTCCTCGGGGCTCCTTTTGCCTGAAATGCCCAACGGGTTCCTCCCGGATAGAATTTTTTCCTATTCAATTACCCCGCCATAAATGGCGGGGATTGTCGGCAAGGTAATTGCCTTTTTATAGCCCGCTTGATGCGCCCTTAAAATGGCGGGGCTGCGCCGGGCAACCGATTAAAAATTAAGTATAAGTTGAACGGCTTTGATTAATCAAGGATATAAATAACTCCATTCTTAGCGTAATTATCTTATTTATAAAGGCCGATATGGGGTATAATAGCCTATAAAATATGCCAAAACTTTTCAACCCCCTTTCCGACTACCTTAAAGCCCGCTTCAATTGCAAGGTCTTTAAAGTCACTCTCAATACAGGACTGACCTGCCCGAACAAGGACGGAACAAAAGGCTACGGCGGGTGCGCCTACTGCGACTCAACCGCGCTTATCCCTTCGGAGTTCGCAGAGCATGATATAAGGGCCCAGCTTACAAAAGGCATGGAACGGGTCAGGAAGCGCCACGGCGCTGAAAAGTTCATAGCCTATTTCCAGATAAATACAAATACCTACGCCCCGGTTGAATACCTCGAAAAGATATACAGGCAAACCCTTCACCCGGATATAGCGGCTCTGGCCGTCTCTACCCGGCCTGACTGCGTTAGCGACGATGTCCTTAACCTCCTTTCAGAGATAAAAAAAGAACGGGGCCTCTGGCTCGAGCTCGGGCTTCAGTCCGCCAATGACGCGACCCTTAAGCTCATAAACAGGGGGCATAGCGTTGAGGACTTTAAGGACGCGGCCCTCCGGGCGTCTCAAAGGGGCATAGACGTATGCGCCCATGTGATAATCGGGCTTCCTGATGAATCGAGGGAAGACGCGTTAAGCTCGATGCGGCTCCTTTCCGGGCTCGGCGTCTGGGGAGTGAAGTTCCACCAGCTTCAGGTGATAAAAGGGACAAGGCTTGAGGAAATGTACAATAACGGGGAGGTCAAGCCCCTTACGCTTGAAGAATACTCCGAGGTCGTGGTAGAATGTCTGGAGCATTTGCCCGGGGATACCGTCATCCACAGGCTCTGCGGGGACACCCCCGCGAGATCCCTTGCCGCGCCTCTATGGGGCGTAAATAAGTTCATGGTAACGGAAAAGATAACCGGGCTTATGCGCCTTAAAGGGGCTTTTCAGGGCGCGAAATATGGGCCCTTAAAGGAGAGTGTATAATAATGGAAGTTTTCAGCAGGCCGGCGGGGGCTTCGAACATGCCTACTCAGGAAGATATAAAGACAGAGGATAAGAAGATACGGTATTTAAGGCGCATGGTCGACTTTACCATGACGCTCATAATAGATACCGATATGACCCTCGAAGAGGCGGCAAGGCACGCGGCAGGGGTGCGTGAGTTCGCCGCAAGGCTCTTCCCGGGCAAAGAGAATGTCTATGACCTCGTCTACGCCCCGAGGTTCAAAAGGCTGATAATAGATAAGTTCATGCTGAGCTGAAATATCCGTGACCGTTTTCCGTGAGCAAAAAATCAAAAAGAAATCTTTAGGAGGTCTTAATGTCCGACCCGCGCGTATCAAAGCTCGCCTCAATCCTCGTCCACCACTCGATAGAGGTAAAGAAGGGCGACGTCGTCCTTATAAGCTCATCTACGGAATTGGCCAAGCCGCTTGTGCTCGAGGTCTACAGGGAGGTCGTCAAATCCGGCGGCCATCCCCTGACGAGCATAGGGTTTGAGGAGACCTCGAACATTTTTTATAAATACGCCTCAAAGGACCAGCTGCTCAACTTCCCCAAGATAAAGATGTACGAGGCGAAGAACATCGACTGCGTCGTCAACATCAGGGCGGCCGCGAACAAGAAGGCCTTATCCAACATCGACCCCAAGGCCTTAAGCGAGCGGAGCAAGGTATTAAGGCCGATAGGCGAAGAGATAGTGAACAACAAGCGCTGGATCCTGTGCAACTTCCCCACAAACGGGCTGGCTCAGGAGGCTGACATGAGCCTCGATGAGTACGAGGACTTTGTCTACAGCGCCACGAACATAGACTGGAACAGGGTCAAAAAAGAGGAGCTTAAATTAAAGAAGGCCCTCGATAAGGCCGGCGAGGTGAGGATCGTAGGCGAAGATACCGACCTCACCGTCAGCATAAAAGGGAGAAAGGCCATCCCCTGCTACGGCGAGAGGAACATGCCTGACGGAGAGGTTTTCCTGTCCCCTGTCGAGGATTCGGCTGACGGCCAGATATACTACGAGATGCCCGCGATATATCAGGGGCGGGAGGTTACGGGGATAAGGCTTAAGTTCAGGGACGGCAAGGTAGTCGACGCCGGCGCCGATAAGAACGAGAAGTTCCTTATAACCATGCTCGACACGGACAAGGGCGCGAGGTACTTAGGCGAGCTCGGCATAGGGGTAAACTACGGGATACAGAAGTTCACCAAGGACATCCTGTTCGATGAGAAGATAGGCGGCACGGTGCATCTCGCCGTAGGCAGGTCTTACGAGGACGCGGGGGGAAAGAACATCTCAGCCATCCACTGGGACATGATAAAGGACTTAAGGAAGAAGGGGGCCATATACCTGGACGGCAAGGCCATCCAGAAAAACGGCAGGTTCCTTATTTAAAAAAATCCATAGGCAAGGGCCTTTTATACCCCCATATTACCGCTCTTAAGGCCGTGAAAGGGCATTGAAATCCCTTGACACTCCTTTTTACAGAAGATATTATCAAACCGTTTATAAAGGTAACTTTTATTTAGCAGTTTGCGGAAATAATCGAAGATTGTTCAGGCTGCTGAAAAAGCTCCAGATGCGAGGCGACGAGAAGCGAGGAATGAGGCGTAGTTAGCCGCTACGCCGCAGTGACGAGCTTTGATGCCAACGAAGCAGATGGACTTTTTCAGCAGCCTGTTAGGGGTACAGGGTGATGGACGAGATAGTCGCTAAATCCTTTAAAGAGAGCGTAAAGGCAAAGGAGAAGTTCTTCACCAAGAAGAACATAGCCCTTGTCGTAGAGGCCGCCGAGATGATAGTGGAGTCCTTCAAGGCGGGCGGAAAGCTCATGCTCGTGGGTAACGGCGGCTCCGCGGCCGACTCCCAGCATATAGCCGCCGAGTTCATAAACAGGTTCGAGATTGAAAGGCCGCCCCTGCCCGCGCTCGCGCTCACCACGGACACATCTGACATAACGAGCATAGGGAACGACTACTCCTTTGACCAGATATTCTCAAAGCAGATAAGGGCCCTCGGAAAAGGCAACGACGTGCTCCTTGCCATCTCCACGAGCGGCAACTCGCAGAACGTGCTGAAGGCGATAGAGGCCGCCAAGGCTTTGGGCATAAAGACTATCGCCCTTACCGGGAAAAACGGCGGGCTTATGGCCGATAAGGCCGACATACTCCTTAATGTGGAGGCAAAGGCGACCCCCCGGATCCAAGAGGTACATATAACCATAGCCCACATCCTCTGCGAGCTCGTTGACCACATGCTCTTCCAGAAGGTTTAGGCGCGGGACCCGTTGATGCCGGCAAGACCTCGATTGAAAAAGATGAAGTTCAAACCCCTCTCCTCAAAAGGCCTCAAGACCTATTCAATCAAAGACAGACAAAGCAAGGTCAAGGTGGAAGACTTCGCGGCCCTGAAGCCTGCGGGCTGCAGCTTCGGCGATTTTTTAGACAGCCTCCCCCGAATACTCGCGGCAAAGGACTTTAAGGCCGTAGTCTCGGCTATTCTAAACGCGCACAGGAATAAAAAGACCGTCGCCCTCGGCATGGGCGCGCATGTCATAAAGGTCGGCTTAGGCCCTTTAATAATAGACCTTATGGACAGGGGGGTCGTAAACGCCGTTGCCATGAACGGCGCAGGCGTTGTCCACGACTTCGAGACCGCTTTTGCTGGGGTCACGTCCGAGGACGTCGACAAGGAGCTTGGAGAGGGCGCATTCGGCATGGCGGAGGAGACCGGGCGCATACTTAATAAGGCTATTAACAAGGGCGCGAAGTCAGGCCTCGGCAGGGCCGTGGGCGAGTTGATCGAAAGATCGAGGTTCCCATATAAGGATAAGAGTATCCTTGCCGCAGGCGCAAGGCGCGATATCCCGGTAACTGTCCATGTCGCGCTCGGGACGGACATCCTCCACATACACCCCGATATGGACGGCGCCGCTACGGGAGAGGCGTCTTTATTCGATTTCAAGCTCTTCTCATCCGTAGTAGCCTCCCTTGAAGGCGGGGTGTATATAAACATCGGCTCCGCGGTGATACTGCCTGAGGTCTTCCTGAAGGCTTTGACCCTTGCGAGAAATCTGGGGCATAAGGTGGAGAATTTTACGACCGTCAACATGGATTTTCTCCAGCACTATCGTCCATTGACGAATGTGGTGAGGAGACCCACGCTCGGAGGCGGGGCAGGCTACAGGCTTACCGGCCACCACGAGATAATGGTGCCGCTCCTTTACGCGGCTATAATGGAAGGGCTATAAACCCGGCAGGGCGCAAAAGTAAAAACCTGTCAATTTAAATCCGGATAACACATGAAGCAGAAAGCTTGGTCAGGAAGGTTCTCGAAGGCTACGAATAAACTCGTAGAGGAGTTTAACGCCTCCATCTCCTTTGATAAGAGGCTCTACAGGCACGACATCCTCGGCTCGATAGCTCACGCGAAAGTCCTCGCAAATGCGAAGATACTGAAAGAGGGCGAGGCCAAGAGGATCATAGCCGGGCTTAGAGCGATAGAGAAAGAGATTGAGGCAGGGAAGCTTAGATTTTCGATTGATATGGAAGACATCCACATGGCTATTGAAAGAAGGCTCATAGAAAAGATAGGCCCTTTAGGAGGAAAGCTCCATACAGGCAGATCGAGGAACGATCAGGTCGCCCTCGACATAAGGCTCTATTTAAAAGACCAGATATACGAGCTGATATGGCTCCTCCATGAGCTTAAAAAGGCGGCCACGGAGGTAGCGG
>JAUSLB010000081.1 GCA_030646655.1 Deltaproteobacteria bacterium
TAAAGGGGGGCGGGGAGGCAAGGGTAATATTAACGACCCCGCAGGGCGCTCCGTTTAAGCATTGCCTGGCGGAGGAGCTTTCTAAGGAAAAAAGGCTCATAATCGTCTGCGGCAGGTACGAAGGGGTTGACGAGAGGATAAGGGATTTCGTCGATCTTGAGCTATCCATAGGCGACTATGTCCTTACAGGCGGGGAGATACCGGCGCTCGTTATAATAGACGCCGTAGGAAGGCTCATCCCCGGCGTCCTCGGCGAGCCTGAATCGGTCAAGAGCGAGTCCTTTGCAGGCGGGCTCCTTGAGTACCCTCAGTACACGAGGCCCGAGGAGTTCAGGGGAAAAAAGGTCCCGGAAGTCCTCCTTTCAGGCAACCACGCCGGGATTGAGAAGTGGAGGAGGGCCGAGGCGATAAAGAGGACATATTCCCGGAGGCCTGAGCTTATTAAAGAAGCGGGGCTTACAGGCGCGGATAAGAAGATAATTGAGGAATTGAAAAAATCAGAAAAATAAGTTATTAATGGTAAACTAATAAAGCGGAGGCGCAGTATGGGAGTAATCCAAGAGATCGAGAAAAATTACCTGAGGACAGACATGCCGGAGTTCCACCCCGGAGACACCCTCCTTGTGAAGGTCAGGATAAAAGAAGGGGACAAAGAGAGGCTGCAGCCCTTCGAGGGCACCGTCATCAAGAAGCGCGGCGGCGGCGTAAGGGCGACCTTCACCTTAAGGAAGGTATCATACGGCGTGGGGGTGGAAAGGATATTCCCCTTAAACTCCCCGGCGATCGAGTCCATAAAGGTCTTGAGCAAGGGCAAGGTAAGAAGGGCGAAGCTGTACTACCTTAGGGACCTTAAGGGCAAGGCCGCAAGGATAAAGACCAGGAGATAGGCGCTTTTGGGCTTTCAGGCCCCCGCCCTCTTAAAAGGGCGGGGGAATTTATGCAAGGGCTTTTTTCCAACCCCCCGAACCGATGGACTCCTTCGAAAAAGACGCCCGTTCAAAAGGCTTCAGCCTCATAGCCGGGGTGGATGAGGCGGGCCGCGGGCCGCTTGCAGGCCCTGTAGTCGCAGCCGCCGTCATCTTTTCTTCCTCACTTCCGCTAAAGCTCGGGATAAGGGACTCAAAGGCATTAACGGCCAAGGCGCGCGAAGGGCTTGTCTTCGGCATCTATAGAGAGGCCCTTTCAGTCGGCATAGGGATAATCTGGCCCGTCGAGATCGACGAGATAAACATCCATCAGGCCTCGCTTAAGGCGATGGAGAAGGCGGTAGGGGAGCTTACCGCAAGGCCGGAGTTCTTGCTGATAGACGGCTGCTTCCCGATTAAGACGGAACTTCCTCAACTGCCGGTAATCTCAGGAGACGCGCTGAGCGTATCCATCGCGGCGGCTTCCATCATAGCCAAGACCACAAGGGACAGGATAATGGACGGGTATGAGGCCCTGTATCCGGGCTATAATTTCGCCTCCAACAAGGGCTACGGGACAAAGGAGCACTTTGCAGCCCTCTCGAAGATCGGCCCCTGCCCCATCCACAGGAGGAGCTTCAGGGGGGTCTTAAGCTGAGTTTATGGGCGCTATCAGCAGGATGATAACCGGCCACGCCGGCGAGGAGGAGGCCGAGAAGGTACTGAAGAAGAACGGCTACAGGATAATCGAGAGGAACTACAGGTGCAGGTTCGGGGAGATAGACATTATCGCCCGCGACGGAAAGACTCTTGTATTCGTGGAGGTCAAGACAAGGGGCAATTCTAATTTCGGCACGCCCCAGTGCGGGGTGGATCTAAAAAAGCAGAGGCATATAATAGTAGCCTCCTCCTGCTACATGGCTGAGAAAAGGATAGCCGACACGGACGTGAGGTTCGATGTGGTAAGCGTCTTGAAATCTGGCGAGACGCTCTCCGCAGAGCTTATAAAGGACGCCTTCGAGGCGCGGGAGCTGTAAGGCCGCGCTGATCCTAATAAAGGTCTTAAAAAGTTGGAGGCTTACGGTCCCATTATTGAGGCGGCCGGCGGCCTTTAATCCCTCTCTGGAGGGTTCAATTCCCCGAAGCTTGCTTCGAGACTTTTTCAGCCGTAGTGGGCTTCGATACCTCGCAGCTTGCTGCGGGGAGGTTCATTCACCTGAACCACATGCCCGGGGCCTCTTCGGGCGGGGCCTCGAAAGGCGAGCGGTCTATAAGAGGCACAGGCTTTGACCTCTCCTGCTCGTAGGCCTCAGCCTTTAGCGACTCATTAAGCTCCCTCATGGCAACGGTCTTAAGCGCGGAGAGCCTTTCAACGGCGTTATTCAAGGCCTCCCTGCTCTTTGGCGGCGCTTGGGGGAGAAGCTTCTCAATGGATTCTATTATTTTTTCCGTGTAGGAATCGACTATCCCGTAGGCGAGGTTGAACCTCCTCTTTCCGGGCTTCTCAGTCCAGCTTAGGGAGTCAAGCTCATTTACGGCCTCATCCCTTTCCCCGGCAAATTGCCCCTGAAAGGATGGGCTTACGAGGCCTTTGGTGAGGACTTCGGCCTCTGTGTGGAAGCTATTTACGATATCGAGAGATTTTGAGACGCTGTCGCTCTGGGCAAAGGAGACCGACGCGGAAAGTATTATGACGGCAAGGATTAAACACTTAAGCATAATGGAAGTATATAAGCTAAGGAATCGGCTGTCAATCGGGTGCTCGGCGGAATCCCGCCCTTTTAAGGGCGGGTCAAAGCCGAGCTATATAAAAGATAATTACCTTGCCGACAATCCCCGCCATTTATGGCGGGGTAATTGAATTTTTATATAACCGGATGGAAAGAAAGACCCTTTTCATAATAGACGGAAGCTCCATAATCTACAGGGCGTTCCACGCCATACCCTCTTCCCTCACGAACTCGAAGGGCATGCCCACGAACGCCGTCTACGGGTTTACCCAGTCGCTAAGGAAGATACTTAACGACTTTAAGCCCGGGTATATCTGCATAGCCTTTGATGTGAAAGGGCCTTCATTCAGGCACGCCCTTTACCTTGACTATAAGGCCGAAAGGCCCCCGATGCCCGACCTCTTATCCGTCCAGATACCTTATATAAAGCGGTTGGTGAGGGCGTTCAATATACCTGTATTGGAAATGGAAGGGTTCGAGGCCGACGATGTCATAGCCACCCTTGTGAGGAAGGTCGAGCCGATGGGGCTCAAGATCGCGGTGATAACGGGCGACAAGGACATGTACCAGCTTGTTGACGAGAATACCGTCATACTCGATTATTTGACCGGCAAGGAGTACGGTACGGCCGAAGTGGTTGAGAAGTTCGGCGTAGTGCCCACTGCCATAAGGGACCTCCTGGGCCTTGCTGGGGACTCTACCGACAATATACCGGGCGTG
>JAUSLB010000086.1 GCA_030646655.1 Deltaproteobacteria bacterium
TCCTCCCGCTCGGAAGGGACTATATATATGTCGCTCTCGTGGGCCATGTGGTGCTGGCGGTCGTGATATGGTTCCTTGCGTTCGAGGGCTTCCTCTGGACGCTTACGAGCACGGCGCATTTAGCTCAACGCGAATGGAGCAGATCCCTTGGCTGGGCGTCCCTCGCCTTAGCCGCTTCAGGGATGGGGCTTATAGTCGTTGCGGCCGTCTTCGGCCTCGGCACAGCAGAGCTTGCCAACTATGTGCCTGTGCTCCTTACCCCTGTTTTCTACACGGGGCTCTTCCTTTTCGCAGCAGGGATACTCCTTAATTTAATAAATACCTTTGCCTCTGTCATCATAGCATCCAAGTCCGGCAAAAAGCTCCCCATAATCACCTTCGGCATGCTGGCATCCGGGATAGCGGTAGCGGTAGCGTTCATCTCTTTCGGGCTTTCAGGGTACTTCCAGCTATCGACAGGCAAGATTTACCTCGACTTCGAGAGGCTGTTCTGGGGTGGAGGGCACATACTGCAGTTCGCGAACACGATAGCCATGACAGCGGCTTGGATCTATCTTTCAAGCCTCGTATTAAAGAGGGAGGCGATAGGGGAGGGCTCCTCAAAGCTCCTCTACATCCTCTACCTTTTATTCGTCATCCCGGCGCCGTTCATATATTTTATATACGACACGTCGGCTCAGGCCTATAAGGACAGTTTTACCATGCTGATGCAGTGGGGGCTCGGGCCTTCGACGGCCATATTCATGCTCGCCATCTTTAGCCTGATAATTAAAAGCGAAAGGCCGTGGAGAAACCCCGGCTTTTCTTCCCTTGTCCTTTCGATGGGCGTATTCATGCTCGGCGGCCTAATAGCCCTTAACATAAGCGGGGTGAACACAAAGATACCGGCCCATTACCACTGCGTAATAGGCGCGGTCACCATAGCCTTCATGGGGCTTTTCTACGAGATAGTCCCTGCCTTCGGCAGAAAGGTCTACAGCCCAAGGATGGCAACTATACAGCCGTACCTTTATTCCCTCGGCATAATACTCTTTGCCGTAGGGCTGTATCTGGCGGGCTCGCACGGGGTTGCGAGAAAGACCTACGGGAGCGAGCAGAACCTGAATAACCTCGGGAAACTCATCGGCATGAGCGTAATGGGGATAGGAGGGCTCGTTGCCATCAGCGGCGGCATAATATTCGTCCTTAACGCCATGCTTACGCTTTTCGGCAGTCAGAAGGCTCATGCCGTCTCCCTTGCCGAGGGGCACGGCAGGGCCTGATTTTTTTTTAATCCCTCTACTAGAGGGTTCAATTCCCCGAAGCTTGCTTCGAGACTTTTTCAGCCGTAGAGGACTTCGATACCTAAGCTGCTTGCTGCGGGGAGGTTCATTCGCGGCACAACTCATTTTTAGGAGGCCCACTTGGGGATAAAAAGCTATCTCCCGCTCTTTAAATTAAGGATCTGCAGCCTCATCACCTTCAGCGCGGTCGTCGGCCTCATAGGCTCGCAGACAGGGAGCCTTTCGGCGAGCAAGCTCTTCTTCCTTATAGTGGCTACCATGCTCGCCTCCGCCTCCGCGAGCGCCTTCAACCATTACTTCGACAGCGACATAGACTCCGTCATGAAGAGAACTTCGAGGCGGCCTCTGCCTTCAGGCGGAGCCAGCTCAAGGTTCGTCCTCGCAATAGCAGGCGCGCTCTTCATGCTCTCGCTCTTCGTATCGTTTAAGGCGTTGAACCACATGGTGGCCATACATCTCGCGCTCGGCGCCTTTGTCTATGCCATACTGTATACCGCGTGGCTTAAGAGGAGGAGCTGGCTCAATATAATAATAGGCGGGCTTGCCGGAAGCTTCGCGGTGCTCGCGGGAGGGGCCTCGGCCACCCCTGAGTTCTGTATGCCACCGGTGCTTTTGGCGATAGTGATGTTCTTCTGGACGCCGTCGCACTTCTGGAGCTTTGCGATCTATCATAAGGAGGATTACGAGAGGGCCGGGGTTCCGATGCTGCCAGTCGTAATAGGCGACAACAGGACCGCGCTCTATATACTTATAAACACGATTCTGCTTGTGGCCTCTTCCCTCGTGCCGTTCTTTATGGGCTACAACGGCTGGATATACTTCATTACGGCCTTGCTTGTGGGCGGGTATTTCGTGGGCTGGAACATAAGGCTGCTTAAGAGGCCCGCGAAGGAGGTCGCGTGGAAGAACTTCAAGGTCTCGATGATGTATCTCGGGGCGCTTTTCACATCCGTAATAATAGAGGCCGCCTTCAGGCCTTTTATGTAGGAAAAGGCCTCTATTATCTGAAAAAAGATTTACAAAGTTCTTGACAAGGCGTTTTTTTGATTGTAATCTTGGAGTTCAAATTCTTTTTGAAAAGGAGGATCGTATACATGAAGAAATTGTTAGGAATTGGGGTGCTTGCCCTCGGGGTAGCCTTCTCAGGGTCAGCTCTTGCTGCTGACGGGGCCGCAATCTTCAAGGCAAAATGCTCGCCTTGCCACGGGGCAGAGGGTCAGGGGACGGCCATGGCGCCGGCTTTCAAGGGGAATGCGTTCATTATGGACAGCAAGGTAGAGGACATCACCGCGGTAATAAAGAGCGGCCGCGAGGGCGCAGCGAAGAAGTACAAGCAGTTCGCCATCGGCATGCCCGCGCAGAAGACAATGACAGATGAGGAGATCAAGGCGGTAGTAGAGTTCCAGAAGACTCTGGCAGCAGCGAAGTAATAAAAATTTTTCCGCAGCAAATTTAAAGCCCGGATTTAAATCCGGGCTTTTTTTTTGGGGCCGTTAGCGCTTCGGCGCACCGCTATTTTGGGTCATAGAAGGCGCATTAATATCACTAATATAACAATACCTTTGTTCCTTCGGAAATAAGGGTTTTTACCTCATTTTTTACGGCAAAGAGCCTGTTGACAAGGGTGTTGAAATCGTCGATAATAGAAGTCGTTGTTTCATACAATTTCCTTCATTCGGTTTACCTTACAAAATCAAAATTTCGTTAAGCTGTACCGCAATACCTTTGCCTTGCCATGAAGAGGCGTATCAAGTTGATGTGCAGTAAAGGCCTTTTTTCTAAGGCCGAATTTCCGGAGGTGCAAAGTTGTCAGGCAAAGTCTATGTCGGCATTGATATCGGCTCGGTAAGCGCGAATACGGTAGTCCTTGATGAACATAAAAATATCCTCGAAGAGCATTACACCCGCACAAAAGGCGAGCCGCTGGAGACCTCTGTCGTTCTCCTGAACCAGATAATAAAAAAATACGGGTTCGGTTCCATAAAGCTCGTCGCGGCCACAGGCTCGGGCGGGAAATTAATCGCCCCCTTTATAGGCGCGGGCTTCACGAACGAGGTAATAGCTCAGGCAAAGGCCACAGAGGTCTTTCACCCTGAGGTGAGGACCATGATCGAGATGGGCGGGCAGGACGCCAAGCTCATCTTCCTCGCCCCGGAAGGAGAGGCGGGAAAGCTCAGGATAGCGGATTTTCAGATGAACTCTGTCTGCGCCGCGGGCACAGGGTCATTTCTTGATCAGCAGGCGTACAGGCTGAACCTCACTATAGAGGAGTTCGGCCATCTCGCCTTAAAGAGCAAGAACCCGCCGCGCGTTGCCGGAAGGTGCAGCGTCTTTGCCAAGAGCGACATGATACACCTCCAGCAGACAGCCACCCCTGACTACGATATAGTGGCAGGGCTCTGCTACGCCGTTGCGAGGAACTTTAAGGCCACTATAGGAAAGGGCAAGGAATTCATCGCCCCGGTATCCTTTCAGGGGGGCGTGGCCGCGAACCTCGGCGTAAGGAAGGCATTCAAGGACGTCCTTGAGCTCGATGAGAAGGACTATATCGTCCCGGCCCATTACGCCTCGATGGGCGCGCTCGGGGCGGTATTCACCTGCCTTGAATCGGGCAAGGGCATAGGTGAATTCAAGGGCGTAGCCGAGCTTGAGGCGTACATATCTTCCGGCAGGAAGAACGAAAGGTCCCTTGAGAAGCTGACGCGGCCCCTTAAGCACCCTTCCATGAATGAGACCTCTGCAGGCTATCCTCTGGAGAAGGGCAAAAAGACAGAGTGCTACCTCGGGGTCGATGTCGGCTCCACCTCCACGAACGTTATCCTCATAGACAAAGACCTTAAGCTCGTAACAAAGAGGTATCTCGCCACGGCGGGCCGCCCCCTCGAGGCCGTAAGGAAGGGGCTCCTTGAGGTATCGGATGAGTGCGGGGAGTATGTGGATATCATAGGCGTGGGCACTACAGGCTCGGGCAGGTACCTATCAGGCGACTTCATCGGCGCCGATATAATCCGTAACGAGATAACGGCTCAGGCGACGGCCGCGGCCGTTATCGACAACGAGGTCGATACCATATTCGAGATAGGCGGGCAGGATTCCAAGTACATAGCCCTCAAAGACGGGGTCGTCGTCGATTTTGAGATGAACAAGGTCTGCGCCGCAGGCACGGGGTCGTTCCTGGAGGAGCAGGCCGAAAGGCTCGGCATAAGCATAAAAGGCGAGTTCAGCAATTTAGCTCTCGGCTGTTCAAACCCGCCGCCGATGGGCGAGAGGTGCACGGTCTTTATAGAATCCGACATGGTACACTACCAGCAGAGGGGCGTTGAGAAGGACGGGCTTGTCGCCGGGCTTTCGTACTCTATCGTCCAAAATTACCTTAACAGGGTCGTCGGCGACAGACGCATCGGCAATAAGATATTCTTCCAGGGAGGCACGGCCGCGAACCTGGGGGTCGTCGCGGCATTCGAGAAGGTTACCGGAAAGCCGATAACCGTCCCGGAGCACCACGACGTCACAGGAGCGATAGGCGCGGCGATACTCGCCTTGAGAGAGATGGCCCCAAAGCAGAAGACGAAGTTCAAGGGATTTGACCTAAGCAGGAAAAAGTACGAATTGCAGTCCTTCGAGTGCAGGGACTGCTCGAACGTCTGCGAGATAAGGAAGGTCGTGATGGAGGGCGAGGCCCCCCTGTATTACGGCGGCAGGTGCGAAAAGTACGATGTGAAGAGGGGCGATAAAAACAACGCCCATCTCCCCGACCTCTTCAAGGACAGGGAAAAGATACTCTTCTCGACATACACCGGCAAGGTGGCCGGCAAGGACGCCCCGGTCATAGGCGTGCCGAGGATGCTCTTTATCTACGAGATGTACCCTTTCTGGAAGGCGTTTTTCGATAACTTGGGCTTCAGGGTCCAGCTCTCCTCGCCGACGAACAAGGAGATCATCAAGAACGGCATCGAGAGGATAGTCACTGAGACCTGTTTCCCCGTAAAGGTCGCGCACGGGCATGTAAACGAGCTAATAGACAAGGGCGTAAAGAAGATATTCCTCCCGAGCATCGTGAACTTTAGGCCCGCGAAGGAAGGCCACCAGTTCACGCAGCTCTGCCCATACGTCCAGACCATCCCGTACCTTTCGAAGTCCGCCTTTGACTTCAAGAAAGACGGCATAGAGGTATTGGCCCCGGTCTTCCACTTCAACCAGAGGGAGGCCGGGCTTAAGAAGGAGTTCCACGAGTTCGGAAAGACCCTCGGCAAGGACAGATCGAGCGTCGATAAGGCTTTGAAGGCCGCATTCGCCGCTTGGGATGAGTTCGGAAACAGATTGCTTACGAGGGGCAAAGAGGTATTGGACAGCCTCAAAGAAGAAGACACGGCCCTCGTGATAGTCGGAAGGGCGTATAACACGGCGGATTCGGGGATAAACCTGGAATTGCCGCAGAAACTCCGCGATATGGGCACCATAGCCATCCCCTATGACATGCTCCCGATCGACTCCGTAATCGACGAGGCGCTGGCAAAAGACATGTACTGGAAGAGCGGACAGAGGATACTGGCCGCGGCAAAGCTTGTAAAGGACGACACTCGCCTCTTCGCGGTCTACATAACGAACTTCGGATGCGGCCCTGATTCTCTCATAACGCACTTCTACAAGGACGCCTCCGCCGGAAAGCCCTTCCTCCAGCTCGAGATAGACGAGCACTCGGCTGACGCCGGGGCCATAACGAGGTGCGAGGCGTTCCTCGACAGCATAAGAAACACCAGGGGGAAGCTCAACATAATCAACAAGCAGAGGGATGTCCTTGTCAGGACCAACATCAAAAAGAAGCTCTATCTGCCGAACATGGCCGACGGCGTCTACGGTATGGCCGCCGCGTTCCAGGCCTGCGGCATAGACGCCGAGGTCATGCCGGAGCCGGACGAGGAGTCCTTGAAGTGGGGCAGGCGCTATACCTCCGGGAGAGAATGCTACCCTTGCATACTCACTACCGGAGACATGGTCAAGATAACCAAGCGGGAGGACTTTGACCCGTCCAAGACCGCTTTTTTCATGCCTTCGGGCAACGGCCCCTGCAGGTTCGGCCAGTACAACCGCTACCAGAGGCTTGTCCTCGACGAGCTCGGGTTCAAGGAAGTCCCCGTGTACGCCCCAGACCAGGACGGTAACTTCTACAGGGAGCTCGGGGCGGTAAAGGGAGGCAACTTCCCGAGGCTCGCGTGGTGGGGTATAGTGGCCGCTGACCTGCTCGACAAGATAGTGAGGGAGACCCGCCCCTATGAGACGAACAGGGGCGAAAGCGAGAAGGTTTACTGGGAGAGCGTGCACAGCGTATGCGACGCCATAAGGAGAAAGGAGTTCCCGGAAAAGGAACTGAAAGAGGCGAAGGAGAAGTTTAAAAACATCGCCGTCGAAAACCCCGGCTCAAGGCCCGTCGTCGGCCTTGTCGGCGAGATATACGTCAGGAGCAACCGCTTCAGCAACGAAAACCTCATAACGAAGCTTGAGGCCCTCGGCGCCGAGGTGAGGATGCCAGGGATCTCGGAGTGGATATACTATACGAACTTCTGCAACAAGAGAAGGACATGGCAGAGAAGGAACTTCGGCGATTACGTGCGCACGATCACAAACGACTTCTTCCAGCACAAGGATGAAAAGCGCATAGAGGAGATATTAAACGGGGACTTAAGGAGCGGGCATGAGCCGAGGGTCGAGGCTATCATAAAAAAGGCCGAGTCCTACATACCCGATACCTTCGAGGGCGAGGCGGTTTTAAGCATCGGCAAGGCCCTTGACATGATCGCTCAGGGCGCACACGGCCTGGTGAACGCCATGCCGTTTACCTGCATGCCGGGCACGGTCGTCAACGCGGTCCTTAAGAGGCTCCGAGAGGACAACAACAACATACCTTACCTTAATATGGTCTATGAGGGGGCCGAGGATACGAACTCGATGACGCGGATGGAGGCGTTCGTCCATCAGGCACGGGAGTTCATGGAAAGGCGCGTCAAAAAGGCCTGAGGCGGGAAATAGAAATCGCGAATCCCCTCCTTTCGGAGGGGATTCGCTTTAATGACGGGTTTTGCCCCTCCTGTAAGGGGATTTGAAAAGATGGAAATAGCCGTAATAGCCCTCCTCGCGCTCCTCGTTATCTCTGTCCTCTTCCTCGCCTACTCGATAAGGAAAAGGGGAGGTGAGGGCGAGGCCCGGATGCTTCAGGTTCAGTACGAGTCCTTAAGGGCCGAGATCCAGAACTCGCTCTCCGGCGCCTCAAGCCTCGTAGCCTCCCAGCTCTCCAACATCACTAAACAGGTGAACGACCAGCTCTCGGCTGTAGCCATGCAGCTCCATGCCTCAACCGGCCAGATAAGCCAGAGGATGGACAACGCCGCCAAGGCGGTGGCTGATGTAAGGCAGGGCTTAGGGGAGCTGTCGAAGGCGACCGAGCAGATTTTCGAGGTCGGCAAAGACATATCAAGCCTGCAGGAGATATTGAGGAGCCCGAAGCTCAGGGGCGGGCTCGGAGAATTATTCCTCGGGGACCTTTTGGGCCAGTGCCTCCCTTCAACGCACTTTGAGCTGCAATATTCCTTCAAAAACGGCTCTAGGGTGGACGCTGTAATAAGGCTTAAAGGCGGGCTCGTGCCGATAGATTCGAAGTTCCCGCTCGAGAATTTTAAGAGACTATTGGAGAGCCCCACTGACGAGGCGAAAAAGGCCGCCAAGCGAAAGTTCACGGCTGACTGCAGGAAGCATATCGACGCCATCTCGTCATCCTATATAGTGCCCTCGGAGGGCACGCTCAATTTCGCGCTAATGTACATCCCCGCCGAGAACGTCTATTACGAGACGATCATCAGGGACGATGAGGAGGCGCTTTCGTCCTATGCCTTCTCAAAAAGGGTAATACCAGTATCCCCGAACAGCTTCTATGCGTATCTTCAGACGATATTACTCGGCCTTAAGGGGCTTGAGGTGAGCGAGAGGGCGAGGTCCATCCTTTCCCATATCGAAGGCCTGCAGAACGGCTTCGATAAGTTCATAGCCGACTTCGACACCCTCGGCAGGCACATAAACAACACAAAGGCGAAATACGACGAGATAGAGAAGAAGGCCGAGAGGCTCGGCATGAGGCTGCACGCGCTCGGGGAGGTAGAGGGGCTGACGCTACAGCCGGAGTTGAAGGGAGAGGCTGAAAAGATAGTGTAGTTTCTTAATCCTTCACAATCACGGTCACATCCACGGTTCACGGTATTCCATCCTTTCGCGCCTACGGGCAACGGTATTTCTAAAAAGTTGACTTGGCCGGAGCTTTTGTCTTATTATTCTACATAGGCATTTTACTTATAAATTACTAAAGAGGAAGGCCGTGAAAAAGAAGAAATACAACATAGCCGTAGCCGGGGCTACCGGCATGGTCGGAAAAGAGTTCTTAAGGATACTCGAAGAAAGAAACTTCCCTGTAGGAGAAATAAGGCTTTTGGCCTCCGAACGGAGCGCTGGGAGCAAACTTGAGTTTAAAGGCAGCGATGAGCCGGTAAGGCTCCTTGACGAGGAGACCTTCGAAGGGATAGATATAGGCCTCTTCTCGCCGGGCGCGAGCGTAAGCGCGGTTTACGCCCCCAAGGCAGGCAAGGCCGGGTGCATAGTAATAGACAATACAAGCCAGTTCAGGATGGACCCGGATGTGCCGCTTGTCGTGCCAGAGGTGAACCCAAAGGACATAGCGCAGTACAGGACTAAAAATATAATAGCCAACCCGAACTGCTCCACCATCCAGATGGTCGTTGCGCTCAAGCCCATACACGACAAATACAGGATAAAGAGGATAGTGGTCTCCACCTACCAGTCCGTGTCCGGGGCGGGGAAAGAGGCGATGGAGGAGCTCTCAGATCAGGTAAGAAAGCTCTTCAACATGCAGGAGCCGGAGGCGAAGGTCTTCCCGCATAAGATCGCCTTCAACTGCCTCCCCCAGATAGACTCCTTCCTCGATAACGGCTACACGAAGGAAGAGATGAAGATGGTCAACGAGACAAAGAAGATCTTCGGGGACGATTCCATCAGGATAACCGCCACTACCGTGCGAGTGCCTGTGTTCATCGGCCACTCCGAGGCGGTGAACATCGAGACTGAAAAGCCGATTAAGCCGGAGGACGTAAAAAAGCTCCTGTCTAAGGCCCCGGGCGTGACCCTCCTTGACGACCCTAAGAAGGGCGTCTATCCCATGCCGATTGACGCGGCAAATCAGGACGATGTATTCGTGGGCAGGATCAGGAAGGACGAGTCGATAGAGAACGGCATCAACATGTGGGTAGTATCGGACAACCTCCGCAAGGGCGCGGCCTTAAACGCTATCCAGATAGCCGAGTTGCTCATTAAGGATTATATCTAACAGGATGCTGAAAAACTCAAAACCCGAAGAGGCTGCTAAAAAAGCTCCAGATGCAAGGCCCCTATTAAATAGGGGAGCGAGGAATGAGGCGTAGTTTTGCCTACGCCGCAATGACGAGCGACGAAGATAACGCGGCAGATGGACTTTTTCAGCAGCCAGCTAATCCGGGACTATTCGCAAGGCTGAAGCCTTGCCCTATAGAATATCTCCTAAAGACAGGCGGGGCATCAACCCCGCCTTTTTTTGACCAATGCGCAATATAAAGCTCCTCGTTGAGTACGAAGGCACCGAATACGCCGGCTGGCAGGTCCAGGACGGGCTTCCGACGATTCAGGGGTCGATAATAGCCGCCGTAAAGAGGCTCACGGGCGAGGATGTGATCTTGAACGGCGCGTCACGCACAGACGCAGGCGTGCACGCCTACGGACAGATCGCAAGCTTCAAGACAGGGTCCAAGGTCCCGCCTTACAACATAATGCAGGGGCTTAACGCGTATCTGCCAAGCGATATAGTCATTAAGGACGCGAGCGAGGCCCCTCTTGAATTCGACCCCCGCAGGCATTCCAAAAAAAAGACCTATCTCTACAAGATCCTCAACAGGAGCTTTCCTTCGGCCCTCTTAAGGAGGCATTCATGGTTCGTCTTTAAGCCCCTTGATGTAAATCTAATGAGGGAGGGGGCGCGCCACATCATAGGAGAGAAGGACTTTACCTCCTTCATGGCAGCGGACTCGGACGCCCTGCACTCTATAAGGGAGGTCATCTCAATCGAGATAATCGAGAAGGGGGACGGCCTTATCGAGGTGGAGGTCGCTGGCACAGCCTTTTTAAGGCACATGGTAAGGATAATGGCAGGCACGCTCGTTGCCGTTGGCAAAGGTAAACTTAAGCCTGATGATGTATCAAAAATAATCGAGGCACGGGACAGGGCTGCCGCTTCAATGACAGCCCCTGCGCAGGGGCTGTTTTTGATGAAGGTGGAGTATTAGCAGGCTGCTGAAAA
Source organism: Deltaproteobacteria bacterium (assembly GCA_030646655.1). Lineage (GTDB taxonomy): Bacteria > Desulfobacterota > GWC2-55-46 > GWC2-55-46 > GWC2-55-46 > JACRCL01. The sequence continues at coordinate 10,672 of JAUSLB010000086.1, forward strand.
AGTCCATCTGCTTCGTTGGCATCA
>JAUSLB010000120.1 GCA_030646655.1 Deltaproteobacteria bacterium
AGGTTTTCGTTCTCGGCCCCGGCTGCCATCCTGTCCAAAAGCCTCTGTATGCTTTTATTCAGCTCCTCGCTCGCCCTCTTGGCCCTGAGCCTCACGAGCCCCAGCGAAGACCTCTTGCCAAAGATAACCACGAGTATCACCCTCTGGCCTACTACGGAGATGTGGAGGTTGTCCCTTTCTCCCTCGTGGAAGAGGATCGAGAACTCCTTCTCGCCTATGAGCTTGGCGAGGCCCCCTGTGGCGGCTATATTGCCCGCCGTGAGGGACGCGAGGGAAGTGGAGTCTATGTCCTTCGTATCCCCGCTCGAGGAGATGAGCTGGCCGTCCTTGTCAACGAGGTAGACGCACTTGGCGTTGGCGTCCCGAAGAAGCCTTTCCACAACGGCCGTAATTTCCCTGTACTCCTCGTCGTACATTATAAAAGAGCTTTGCGGCATAGGCTGCCAACCTTCCTTAAAGCTGAATAAGGGCCGGAATCCCGGTTCCGGCCTTTAACGATTATACCCGCTTGCCGTCGAGGTCGAGTAGCCTCTGCCATTCAATGTCCACCCGTGCCTGAAATTTATCGAGGATGTGCCTGTTCTCGGGCTTAAAGAGGTGCTTGAACCTGCCCTGAGGCTTCAGCCACTCCTCAAGGGGCTTTTTCTCCTTGGGCCTGTAGGTGATCTTTAATATCCCGTCCTCCACCTCGTAAAGAGGCCAGTAGCAGGTGTCCACAGAGAGCTTGGAGAGCTTGATAGACTCCTCTGGCTTGGTGTACCAGCCGAGCGGGCATGCGGACATGACATTAAGGAATGTCGGGCCTTTTGTGTTGAGCGCCTTTTCAGCCTTCTTTGACAGGTCCGCCCAGTTGCTCGGGGATGCCTGAGCCGCGTAGGGGACATTGTGCGCTATGACTATGCGCGTTAAGTCTTTCCGCCATTCCTGCTTGCCGGGTATCACCTCTCCGGCCGGGGAGGTGGTGGTGTTCGCCCCGTAAGGCGTCGCGCTCGATCTCTGGATGCCCGTATTCATGTAAGCGCCGTTATCGTAGCAGACATAGAGGAAGTTATGCCCCCTCTCCAACGCGCCTGAGAGCGCCTGAAGGCCTATGTCGTAGGTGCCCCCGTCGCCTCCGAACGCCACGAACTTGATGTCCTTGCCCTCCGGTATTTTGCCCCTCTTTTTAAAGGCCTTGTAGGCGGATTCGACCCCGCTTATGGTAGCGGCCGCGTTCTCGAAGGCCGAGTGTATCCACGGTATCCTCCAGGCGGTGTAAGGGTATATGGACGTGCCGACCTCTAAACAGCCCGTTGCCGTTGTTGCGACCACAGGGCCGTTAGCCGACCTTAAGACAAGCCTCACTATAGGGGGTATGCCGCAGCCTGCGCAGAGCCTGTGGCCGCCTGATAGGAGCTCGTCCCTTTTCGAGAGTTCTTTAAGTGTCGCCATCTTATACCTCATCAGGCCCGAAGGCCTTTTTTTTATTCTTGACCCGGGGCCAATTTTACGGCCACGGGCAACGGTTCACGAATTATATGGTTATGTACTTCTGGAGCGTCTCCACCTTGCCGGTCTCAAGGACCTTCTGGAGCTCATTGAAGACCCCGAGGGCGTCCTTTACCTTGTAGTCCCTTCCGCCGAGGCCGTAGATCCTGCTCATCACCTTTGGGCGCTTATCCGCGTCATAAAGAGCAGAGCGCACTTCATTGAAGACCGGGCCTCCGAAGCCGCTCATGGAATCAGCCCTGTCAAGCACAGCTATCGCCTTCACATGGGAGAGCGCATCCGCTATCTCTTTGAACGGGAAGGGCCTGAAGAGCCTCGGCCTTAAGGCGCCGACCAGCTTACCCTGCTTTCTCAGCTCATCGACAGCGACCTTCGTGGTGCCCGCGGCCGAGTTGAGGATGACTATGGCGGCCTCCGCGTCCTCGAGCCTGTACGCATCGAACAGAGCGTAGGTTCTGCCGAACTTCTTGCCGAACTCTTTGCCGACCTCTATCACAACTTCCTTAGCCCGCGCGATCGCCTGAGACTGCTGATGCTTGAAATTGATATAGACGTCAGGAAGCGTCATCGCCCCGTAGGTGGAGGGCTTGTCGGTATCGAGCAGAGAGTTCTGCGCCCTGTACTCGCCGACGAACTTTTTGACATCCTCGTCCTCGAGCAAGGCTATGTTCTCTATGGCGTGGCTCGTGATAAACCCGTCAAGGCAGACCATAGCCGGCAACAATACCCTTTCGTCCTCGGCTATCCTTACGGCCTGAATAAGGTTGTCGTAACCCTCCTGAACCGTCTCCGAGTATATCTGTATCCAGCCCGAGTCCCTCGCGCCCATCGAATCCGAATGGTCGCAGTGGATGTTTATCGGGGCCGAAAGCGCCCTGTTGACATTGGTGAGTATTATGGGGAGCCTCATGCCTGAGGCGATATAGAGCATCTCCCACATGAGGGCAAGCCCCTGAGCGGATGTGGCGGTCATTACTCTAGCGCCGGCGGCTGAAGCTCCTATGCAGGCGCTCATGGCGGAGTGCTCGCTCTCCACCGTTATAAGCTCCGTCGTGACCTTGCCGTCGGCCACATAGCTTGAAAAATCCTCTATTACAGTGGTAGAGGGGGTAATCGGGTACGCGGCGCAGACATCCGGGTTTATCTGCTTCATGGCAACGGCTATGGCGGCGTTCCCCGTAAGCCCCGTCTGCCCCTTTGTCATGGTAATCGCCATCTCCTCAGCCCTCCTCTTCCATTGTTATGGCCTTTACCTTGTCAGGGCACTCAACGGCGCATATGCCGCAGCCCTTGCAGTGCTCAAGGTCGAAGCCGACCATCTTGCCGTCCTCGACTATGACGGCGGAATCCGGGCACATTACCCAGCATATGAGGCAGTTTGTGCACCTGTCCTTGTCAACTATGGGGCGGAGCTTCCTCCACCCGCCTGTCGAATAATCGTGGGCCGTGCCGCCCTCCGGTATAATCCCCCCGAGGGGGAGTTCTGTCTTTTTGTCTTCCATCCTACTCCCCTTTCACCTCTTCGTATCCCCTGTTCATGGCGGCAACGTTGCCTTCGATGACCTTGGGGCTGTATTTCTTGGCGTAGTTCTCCTTAAAATTATCCACGAGAGCGTCGAGGGTTATGAATGCCGTCACCTTCGCCAGCGCCCCCAGCATCGGGGTGTTCGGCATTACCCTGCCGATAGTCTCGAACGAAATCTTCGTGGCGTCAAGCGTATATACAAGGGCCTTTTTTTCGTTAAGCCCCAGCTCGGCCCTAAGCTCCTTTGCGCCCTTCGGCGTATTTACAATGAATATCGCGTTCTCGAGCGCCCCTTCGGTTAAGTTCACCGCCGATATCAGGGTCGGGTCGGCTATTAATACGTAGCCCGGCTCGGTCACCTGACAGTGGAGCCTTATCGGCTCGTCGGATATCCTGTTATAAGCCCTGACAGGGGCGCCCATCCTCTCAGGGCCGAACTCGGGGAACGCCTGAACGAATTTTCCGGACCTCAGGCACGCCTCGCCCAAGACCTTCGCGGCGGTCACTATGCCCTGCTGGGCCCTGCCGTGCCATCTCACCTCTATATAATTTTCCATGACCTTTTCCTTCTTATGTATTAGTTACCGGATTAGCAGGTTGCGGAAAAACTATTTTAGCCTGTCATTCTGAGCGTGTGAGCCGAAGCCCTGAGCGAAGCGAAGGGGAAGAATCTCGGAGCTAATAAAATCAATAAGTTACGAGATTCTTCGTCGTAGATTCTTCGTCGCCTTCGGCTCCTCAGAATGACAACTTTGGGGACTTTTTCAGCATCCTGTTAGAACCGTCAACTTTTAAGATACCTCTTTCCTGCCCTCCATGGCCCTGCCAAGCGTTGCTCCGTCCATGTATTCTATAAAGCTCCCTACCGGGATGCCCGATGCTATGCGGGTGAGCTTCAGATTATAAGGCTTAAGGAGCCTTGCCAGATAGGCTGAAGTCGCCTCGCCTTCCGAGTCAAAGCCTGTGGCGAGTATAACCTCTTTAATCGAGCCGGCCTCTATCCTCTTTATAAGCTCCTCGATCCTCAGCTCATCCGGCCCTATGCCCTTAAGCGGAGCGAGGCTGCCGTGCAAGATGTGGTACCTGCCTTTATAGCCCCCCATGCCTTCCAGCGCCATCATGTCCCGGTAATCCGAGACCACGCATACCAAAGAGGCGTCCCTGCCAGTGTCGCTGCAGACGCCGCAGGGGTCTATGTCGGAGAAGGTAACGCACTCCGAGCAGAGGGTGACCTTTTCCTTTACCGCCTTAAGGCAGTTCGTAAGCTCCTCCACATACTCGCTTTTCGAGTTGAGTATGAAAAGTGCGAGCCTCGTGGCCGTCTTTTCCCCGATACCCGGAAGCCTCGATATAGCCTTTATGAGGTTATTTATAGGCTCCGCGTACCGCATATGCTTTTAAGACCCGTGGCCCTGAAAAACCTATTCATTAAAAAAGCCCCGGGATGTTCATCCCGAGCCCTGCCGTAAGCTTTGACATCTCATCGGAGACCATCTGCTTTGATCTCCTGACCCCCTCGTTCACCGCCGCCGTTATGAGGTCCTGTAACATCTCTATGTCCTTGGGGTCGACTACAGCAGGCTCTATCTTCAAGGAGACAAGCTCCTGAGCGCCGTTTACGACCGCGGTTACCATGCCGCCGCCTGAGGCCGCCTCGACGGTCCTGGAGGCGAGCTCCTTTTGCATATCGGCCATCTTCTCCTGCATCTTCTGGGCCTGCCTCATCAAATTTCCCAATTGCTTAGACATTGGTCCTCCTCCGGTCCTCTATTACCTTTCCCCCGAGTATGCGGACAGCGTCCTTAATAAGGGGTTCGGCCTCTTTCTTTTTCTCTGTCTGGGGCTGGAGGGTTGAGTTTATCTCTACCCTCACGCGCCTGCCGAAATACTCTTCAGAGAGCTTCTCTAAAAGCTCTTTTTTGATATTCAGGAATTTCCCGGCCTCGCCGACGGCCTTTATCTCTATCGAATCCCCTTTGACCTCGATCGAGGCGGATTCAAGGGGCTTGGCGAAGAGCCGGCTCTTCTGCCTTATGAAATCCGACAGGCCTGAAGCCGTATCGGCTGCCGTATAAGGGGCTGCTGCCTCGCAAGCCTTTGGCGACTGCCGGGCAACGGCCGGCTCAGGGGCTTTAAAATGCCTTACGGGTTCCGCCCCGCCCTGCGCCGTTATCTCCCTCTTAAGCGCCTCAAGCCTTTCCACGAGCACTGAAACGGGCTCGACCTCATCGAAGTGAGCCGCCCTCAAGAGCGCCATCTCAAAGGAAAACCTCGGGGAAGGGCTCCTGACCGCCTCTTCGTAGCCTTTCGAGACTATCCCGAAGAGCATATGGAGCCGCCCGGCGCCTACCCGCTCTGAGAGACTTTTAAGCCGCTCAAGCTCACTGTCCGGAAGGTCAAGGAGGGTGGAGTCCCCTGTGACTTTTACGACTGTGAGGTCCCTAATATGCTCAAGAAGGCCGCTTAAACCCCTTTTTAAATCATAACCAAAATTATACATTTTTTCAACAATATTCAGGCACGCTCGGCCGTCTTTCGCTATGAGGGCTTCGGAAAGGGCGTATATCAAAGACCTGTCTATCAGGCCGAGGGCCTCGGACACAAGACAATCCTTCAGCTCGCCCCCGCAGTACGACAGAGCCTGCTCAAGGAGGCTCTGCGCGTCCCTTAAGCTGCCGTCAGCCTCCCTCGCGATGGTAAAGAGGGCCTTCTCCTCGAAGGGGATGCCCTCCTCGGCCACTATCTTCAGGAGCCTCTGCTGGATGTCCCTGAAGGGGATCCTCTTGAAATCGAAGCGCTGGCACCTCGAAAGTATGGTCAGCGGGATCTTGTGTATCTCTGTCGTGGCGAATATGAATATCGCGTGCGGCGGGGGCTCCTCCAAGGTCTTAAGCAGAGCGTTGAAGGCCGGGGTCGAGAGCATGTGTACTTCGTCTATTATATAGACCCTGTATTTACCCTGAGCAGGGACATACCTTATGTTTTCGGTCAGATCCCTGATATTATCGACGCTGTTGTTCGATGCCCCGTCTATCTCAAAGACATCGATGGATGAGCCGCTTACGATGGATTTGCAGGATTCGCAGGCGTTGCAGGGGGTTGGGGTGGGGCCTTTTACGCAGTTAAGGCCCTTTGCGAGGACCCTCGCAGCAGTGGTCTTGCCTACGCCTCTGGGCCCCGAGAAGAGGAAGGCGTGGGCGATCCTGCCTGATGTGATGGCGTTCTTAAGCGTCCTTGTGACATGGGCCTGCCCGACTATATCCTCGAAGAGGGCCGGCCTCCATTTCCTCGCTATTACAAGGTAAGACATCGGTTATTACGCCTACGGGAAGAGTTTGAGCCCCTCGGTAAAGGGCTTGCGGGAGCTATTGATAGCTAGGCACCCTTGCGGCACATGGAAAGGATGCTACCGTTGCTTCCTTCCGGACCTGGCGGGGTTTGCAACCCTCCATTGCGCAAGACCCAGCTATCAATAGCGCCCGCAAGCTTTCAATGCAGGGAAGGCCCGATTTAGACCCAGCTTTCGATCTTAAGTTGCGTTTTTGAACCGGGCGCCTTCGAATCCCAATCAGCCCCTTGATCTAATTCTGGCGGAGAGAGAGGGATTCGAACCCTCGGTACATTTTACTGTACATACGATTTCCAGTCGTACCCCTTCGGCCTCTCGGGCATCTCTCCGTAAAGCCGATAATGCTATATGAGTTACCGAGTTTTAAGCTAAATAAATCTGGCGGAGAGAATGATTCGGCCTTCATTCGCCGGCATCCTGCCTCCTCTTGGGGCCCTGTCGCCCTTACTTCCGGCCGCATCCCTGCGGCCTCATCCTCCCAGCAGGTCGGCGTTCGGGCGCCGTTCAAATCCCGCCCAACGCCTTAAGAATAAAATCTGGCGGAGAGAGAGGGATTTGAACCCCCGGTTCCGTTACCGGAACAGCTGATTTCGAGTCAGCCCCCTTCAGCCTCTCGGGCATCTCTCCGTAAAATCTTCAGGGCTTATGGCCGTGGGCCCGGATTTCTAAATAAAG
>JAUSLB010000134.1 GCA_030646655.1 Deltaproteobacteria bacterium
CGCGAAGGGGATAGATAACAGCCCCGTAGTCCCCTTTCAGGAGCCGCAGTCGATGAGCAGGGAGGTAACTTTCGAGGAGGACTCAAGCGACCTCTACATAATAAAAGAGACGCTCTATGCCCTTACAGAGGATTTGGCTTCAAGGCTTAAGGCTTCCGGATACAAGGGGAAGACGGTGGCGATAAAGATACGCTTCAGCGACTTTAAGACGATAACGAGGGAGACGACTTTTGATAAGGAGACCGATTCGCTCAACGATATATGGGTGGCGGCGTTGAAACTCCTTGAGTCAACCGACCTCCCTAAATCCGTAAGGCTCGTGGGGGTGAAGGTGGGGAGGCTGAGGGGGAGGGGAGAAGTTTAATACATCAGGTTGCTTCAAGCCGCAACCTGATATGCAATCCATGGAAGGATTGTCAAATTGCGAGACAGAAAAGTCGAGCAATTTGTAAGGCTTGGACGGACTCACTCCGGCCAAATCGTGGCTGAAAAAGTCCAGGACGGACTTTTTCAGCATCCTGATAAATAATAAAACCTTCAATTTCTCTTTGCGGGTTCAATTTTGCAAATTGAACCCTGATTTCAAAAAACCCTTCAGCCTTTTGATTATCAGGTTCAAGTCAGAGACTTGAACCCACGAATAAATTAAAGCGAGATTGCTTCGCTACGCTCGTTAATAGCCGCTTTACCTCTTCTCCCCCGCCATCTCCACCTCTATCGCCTCCCCCGGCCATAAGCGCGCCTCAAGCTCCTTTAGTAAGCCTCCGAGCGTGGACTGGTCCGTTGCGGATACCAAGACAGCCCCGGACCTGCGAGCGAGGTTTTTGGCGATAACCGGGTCCATGAGGTCTGCCTTGTTGAACACGAGGAGCCTCGGTATCTTCTTTAGCCCTATCTCGTCGAGTAATTTCTCTACTGTAGATACGCGCTTCTCGAACTGCGGGTTGCTGATGTCAATGAGGTGTATGAGAAGGTCGGCGTCCTCCATCTCCTCAAGGGTCGCCCTGAAGGCCTTAAGCAGATCTTCGGGCAGGTCTTTTATGAACCCGACAGTATCCGTTATCACGGTGTCCCTCTCTTTCGGGAAGCGGAGCCTCCGGGAGACGGTGTCGAGGGTAGCGAAGAGCTTGTCCTCTACAAGGGTCTCGCTCTTTGTAAGGGCGTTCAACAGTGTCGATTTCCCGGCGTTCGTGTAGCCGACGATTGATATTATCGGGACCCCGCTCTCGGCCCTCCGCCTTCTCCTTTCGTATCTTCCCCGGCTTAAAGACTTTAGCTCTTTTTCAAGGTGGGATATCCTGTCGGCCACGCGCCTTCTGTCTACCTCAAGCTTTGTCTCGCCCGGGCCCCTTCCGCCGATACCGCCCATGAGCCTCGAAAGAGTTGTGCCTTTCCCCGTTAATTTCGGGAGGAGGTATTTCATTTGAGCGAGCTCGACCTGAACTTTACCGTCCCTTGAGTGAGCCCTTCTGGCGAATATGTCGAGTATGAGCTGGGTCCTGTCGATTACCTTAAGCTCCGTTATCGCGCCCAATTCTCTAATCTGAGTAGGCGTAAGCTCCTGATCGAATATAAGAAGCGTTGCCTCTTTCTGGAGGGCCTTTATTATAAGCTCCTTGCTCTTGCCCGTGCCCATGAGGTACTTTGGGTTCAGCTTCTCCGGCCTCTGGCAGACCGTATCGAGCACTACCACATCGCTTGTCCGCGCCAGCTCTTTCAATTCCTCGAGCGATTCCATCTGCTCGTCTTTGGGCTTGGTCGATACGCTCACGAGTATCGCCCGCTCACGCTTGTCCTTCACATCCCTAAGGATCGCCCTGCCCATCTCCTCTTCAAGTGAATGGATAAAGGAGTCCATCTCAAGATCGAGCGAGTGGAAGGGCTTGGGCTCGTCTGTCTCGTATGTTGATCCTTCGGGGTTAAAGGGGAGGAGGTGCGCCGTATAGATATTACCCGGCAGCCCGTCGTCGAGCACTCCGATAGCCGCCATGATGTCGAGGCGAAGGAGCGCGAGGTCTGTCAGGTCGTCCTGCGTTAAAGGCTCGTTCTTAAGGTGGGTATGGACGCATCTGACGCCCCGTAAGTGCCTCCTGCCGAGCGGATAGTCTGATAATACGGGGATGACTATCTCTTTCTCGTCGCCTACGATCGTGGCGGCGATCGCGCCTTTCCTGTTTACGATAATCCCTATCTGCCTGTTTATTTCCCTTGAGAGCCCGGCTATGTATTTGCCGAGCTCGGGCGTGATGACGCGGGTTGGCGGGATACGGCGGTTGTATATCCGTTCGATGCTTTTTATCTGGCTCGGTTTAAGCCCTAAAAGATTTCCGTACGCCTGTGCGATAAAAAAAACCTCCTGTTTAAATAATATAGTTCTCAAAAAAATTATATCATAGCCCGATTTAAAAACAACCCGTAATGATTGACTGCAACGGGCTTTTCTGGTTTATTATCCCTTTAAACCGTGTCCGTATCGATTAAAAAACAAAGATACCGGAGGCTTTGATGGCGAAGAAATATAATATCCTCATAGGCGGCAAATTCAGGCAGACTGAAAGGGAGCTTGCGGTAGTAAGCCCGTATGACGGCAAGGCTGTTGGCACGACCTATCTTGCCGGAGATAAGGAGCTTAATGAGGCTGTAACAGCCGCTGAATCGGCCTTCGTGGTTTTAAAAGGCCTCCCTTCCTATAAAAAGGCTGAAGTCATACAGAAGGTAGTCGAAGGGCTTAAAAAGAGGGAGGAGGAGCTCGCAAAGGTCATCGCGCTCGAAGCGGGTAAACCCATAAAAGACGCCAGGGGGGAGGCAAGAAGGGCTCAAAACACCTTTCAGATAGCCGCGGAAGAGGCAAAGCGCCTCGGAGGCGAGGTGATCCCGCTCGATATCATGGCAGGCTCTGAAGGCAGGTTCGGGATAGTAAGGAGGTTCCCCGTTGGGGTAGTCCTCGGCATCACGCCTTTTAACTTCCCCCTAAACCTTGTGGCGCACAAGGTCGCGCCTTCGATGGCCTGCGGGAACCCTATCATAATAAAGCCCGCTTCTAAGACCCCCCTTTCAGCGATTATCTTAGGAGAGATAATCACTGAGGCCGGCTGGCCGGATGGCGGGGTGAATGTCGTCCCCTGCCCGGCAACGGACGCGGAGAAGATAATAGGCGACGACCGGATAAAGAAGATAACATTCACAGGCTCGGCTGTCGTGGGCTGGGCTCTGAAGGCAAAGGCGGCCACAAAGAAGATCACCCTTGAGCTCGGCGGCAACGCCGGCGTCATCATCCACGAGGACGCTGACCTGGACTTCGCGGCAAAGAGGTGCACCGTCGGCGCGTTCTCTTACGCGGGGCAGATTTGCATCTCTATCCAGAGGATATACGCGCACAGGAATATCTTCGATAAGTTCAGGGACGCATACCTTGAAAATTGCAGGAAGCTAAAGTCAGGCGACCCGTTAGAAGAGACGACTGACATAGGCCCTATGATAGAAGAGGCCGCGGCTGTAAGGACAGAGGACTGGATAAAAGAGGCTGTAGGCGAGGGTGCGAAGGTATTGCTCGGAGGCAAGAGGAAAGGGGGCTTCATGGAGCCTACTGTGCTTACGAACACCAG
>JAUSLB010000145.1 GCA_030646655.1 Deltaproteobacteria bacterium
TCTGCGCTTACCCGAAGTTCACCCCCGTCCCCTTTAAAGAGGAAAACCTCTGGGACGGATACCCTGAAGAGACGAACGCGCCTTACGGCCTCGCAAAAAAGATGCTCCTTGTGCAGTCTCAGGCCTACAGGCAGCAGTACGGGCTCAACTCCATCTATCTTCTTCCGGTGAACCTCTACGGCCCGAAAGACAACTTCGACCCGGCCTCCTCCCATGTCATACCGGCTCTAATTAAGAAATGCTTTGACGCGATAAAAGAGAGGTCCCCCTCTGTCACCGTCTGGGGCACGGGAAAGGCTACGAGGGAATTTTTGTATGTAGAGGACGCGGCAGAAGGCATAGTGCTCGCAACCGAACAATATGAGAAGAGCGACCCGGTGAACCTCGGCGCGGGCTTCGAGATAGCTATAAAGGATCTGGTAATTCTGATAGCCAAGCTTACTGGCTTTAAAGGCGAGATCCTCTGGGACTCCACAAAGCCTGACGGCCAGCCGCGCAGGTGCCTCGATACGACAAAGGCTCAAAAAGAATTCGGCTTCAAGGCAAAGACAGGCTTTGAGGAAGGGCTTAAAAATACCATAGACTGGTACAGGAAAGTTAATAAACCTTAAAAATTCCGAGCGAGGGGTTTATAAGATGGCCGAAAAAAAGATGAAGGCCCTGGTATTAAGCGGAGGCAAGGGGACGAGGCTAAGGCCCTTGACCTATACGGGGGCGAAACAGCTCGTGCCCATAGCCAACCGCCCGATACTCTCCTATGTGTTCGACAATATCGCAAGGGCGGGGATAAAGGAGATCGGCGTAATAATCTCCCCTGAGACCGGCTCTGAGATAAAAGAGACGATGGGCGACGGTTCAAAGTGGGGCGTAAAGATAGAATACATCCTTCAGCAAGAGCCGAAGGGGCTCGCCCACGCGGTCCTTGTTGGAAAGGACTTCCTCGGGGACTCGCCTTTTGTGATGTATCTCGGGGATAACCTCATAGGGTGCGGCATAGAGAAGTTCATAGAGAAGTTCAACAGCACTAAAGCCGACGCTGTAATACTTCTCAAACCTGTTGATAGCCCGCAGTCGTTCGGCGTAGCTGAGGTCGACTCTAAAGGGAATATCTTAGGCCTTGAAGAAAAGCCTTCGAGCCCGAAGAGCAACCTCGCGCTCGTGGGCGTTTATATCTTCTCAGGCGAGATACACAAGGCTATCGCCAATATCAAGCCTTCCGCAAGGGGCGAGCTTGAGATAACCGACGCCATACAGAACCTCATCACGATCGGCAGGCCTGTGCAGAGCCATATACTCGACACATGGTGGCTCGATACGGGAAAAAAAGACGACCTTTTGGCGGCGAATACCATCGTCCTTGATGAGTGGCTTAAAAGAAAGATAGACGGCAAGGTCGATAAGGCCTCCCAGATAACGGGGAGGGTGGCGATAGATGAGGGCGCGGTCGTCAAGAACAGCATTCTGCGCGGCCCTATAGTAGTAGGCTCAGGCGCTATAATCGAAGACAGCTTCATAGGCCCTTTTACGAGCATCGGTAAGGATACGAGGATCACGAAGTCCATTATAGAGCATTCGGTCGTGCTTACCGGCGCCGAGATAAGCCATGTGGACAGGCTAGAGGACAGCCTGATAGGAAGGAACGCGAAGGTGATTAAATGCCATCATAAGCACGAGGCGCTGCGCCTTATGATAGGCGACGACTCCGTGGTGGAGGTTTAAGGATGTTCAAGGACGGCTCGATAGACGGGGTTCAGGTTAAACCCCTCAATAAATTTTCCGATGAGCGCGGCTGGCTTATGGAGCTGTTTAGAAAAGACGAGCTTGACAGGGAGCACCTTCCCGCCATGACCTATATCTCTTTAACAAGTCCGGGCATAGCTCGCGGCCCTCACGAGCACATCGAACAGGCGGATTACTTCTGCTTTGCCGGGCCGTCGAATTTCAAGGTCTACCTCTGGGACAACAGGCCCGGATCATCCACATACATGAATAAGATGACGCTCGCAGCGGGCGAAGCGGCGCCTACGGTCGTTATAGTCCCCAAGAAGGTAGTCCACGCTTACAAGAACGTAGGGGATATGGACGGGCTTGTCATCAACTGCCCGAACCGCCTGTTTAAGGGCAACGGAAAGAAGGGACCTGTGGACGAGGTCCGCTACGAGAACGACGCGGATTCTCCTTACGAGTTGGACTGATGGAAATATTATTAACAGGCGCAACTGGACAGCTCGGAAGCGATCTTAAGCCCCTGCTTATAAAGGAGGGCTGCGGCGTTCAGGCCTTTTCTTCGTCCTCGCTCGATATAACGGACAGGGAAAAGGTCTTTAACGCGATCGCTGACAATAAGCCGGAAGTGATCATAAACTGCGCCGCTTACACAAAGGTCGATTTGGCCGAAAAGGAGAGGGAGCGGGCGTTTGCGGTGAACAGGGACGGCGCAAAAAACCTCGCCGAGGCGGCGCAAAAGACCGGCTCTGCGCTCATACACATCTCCACGGATTTTGTCTTCGACGGGAAAAAATCAACGCCTTACATGGAGACCGACAAGACGAACCCTTTAAGCGTCTACGGCGAGTCAAAGCTCGAAGGCGAGAACGAGATTGTAAAAATTTTAAAGAGGCGCATAATCATCCGCGCCTCCTGGCTCTACGGGGTTGAGGGCAACAACTTCGTAAAGACGATCCTTAAGCTTGCGGGCGAGAGGGAGAGCTTAAAGATAGTCTTCGATCAGGCAGGCACGCCTACATGGACTTATGATCTGGCGGGGGCGGTCGTAAAGATCGTGAATGACTTAAAGGCTGGGAAAAAAGAATACGGCATCTATAACTACTCGAACGAGGGCGTGGCGAGCTGGTACGACTTCGCCGAGGCTATAGTCGATGAGGCTAAAGGGGCGGGGATTAAGCTAAATTGCGGATCGATCGAGCCGATCCTTACCTCCGAATACCCGACGCCCGCGAAAAGGCCGGCCTATTCGGTGCTCGACAAAAGGAAGATAAAGGCCGCCTTCGATATAGCGATACCCCACTGGAGAAGATCGCTTAAAGAGATGATAAAAGAGCTATGCCGCAAGAACGGGGGTAGAGGTGCGTAAGATACTTATAACAGGCGGTGCAGGCTTTATCGGCAGCAACTTTGTCCTTTATATGCGTAAGCGCTATCCTTCCGACCGGATAATCGTGTTCGACAAGCTCACCTACGCGGGGAACCTTGAAAATTTGAAGTCGCTCTCAAGCGGCCCTGAGTACCTTTTTATAAAGGGCGATATTAAGGATTTTGAGATCCTCGACAGGATTTTCGGGAAGGAAGAGATAGATGCTATAGTGAACTTCGCGGCGGAATCACATGTTGACCGCTCGATACTCGGCCCAAAGGCCTTCATAGAGACGAATGTCCTCGGCACATTCGCCTTGCTTGAAGTAGCCAGAAAGCACTGGGGCGCTTCAAAAGATAAAAGGTTCCTCCATGTGTCAACCGACGAGGTATACGGCTCTCTCGGCGATACAGGCTACTTTACGGAGGCCACGCCCTACAGCCCGAATTCGCCTTACGCCGCGTCAAAGGCGTCCTCAGACCACCTTGTGCGCGCCTATTTCCATACATACGGATTACCTGTCGTGACCACGAACTGCTCGAACAACTACGGGCCTTATCAGTTCCCGGAAAAGCTCATGCCCCTGATGATAATAAACGCGCTTAAGGGAAAGAATCTTCCTGTTTACGGCGACGGCCAGAATGTCCGCGACTGGCTCTATGTTGAGGACCACTGCAGGGCGATAGATATGGTATTGGACAAGGGCAGGGGCGGTGAGACCTACAACATAGGCGGCAAAAACGAGAAGAAGAACATAGACCTCGTAAACGAGGTCTGCTCGATTATAGATGAGAGGCTTTCAGCCGATAAAGGTCTTTCGGCGAGGTACCCTTTCAAGGGGAGCAGGAAGGGATTGATCCACTTCGTAAAGGACCGCCCGGGCCACGACAGAAGATACGCCATAGACTGCGCGAAGATAGAAAAAGAGCTCGGCTGGAGGCCAGAGCACTCATTCGAGGCCGGGATAAGGAAGACCATCGACTGGTACTTAGAGAACCCCGGCTGGTGGGAGCGGATAATCTCCGGCGAGTACAGGGATTATTACGAGACCCAGTATAAGGAAAGGCTCGTGGAAAAAAGGAGCGAGTAAGTTTTTTTGAAGGCGCTTCGTTTAACAGGTTGCTGAAAAAGTCCCCAAAGTTGTCATTCTGAGGAGCCGAAGGCGACGAAGAATCTCGTAGCTTGTTGATTTCATTAGCTCCGAGATTCTTCGCT